>JAPZAR010000011.1 GCA_027460535.1 Candidatus Methanoperedens sp. | reverse complement strand
TGAAAATATGCAACCGGTGATTTCGTGTTAAACCCCGCCAGCGGCGGCGCATCCGTTGGGGTCTGGGGTCGTAACCCCAGCGCCGTTAAGATAATGCTGACCGAAAGTGTTAATAGTACGCTTATCTGCGGTTTGTTTTTCAAAACTAATAATAACAATCTCTTGATACGTTTTATCATTCTCTTCAATCCAATAATCTGATAATCCATTCAGTCATCTGCGGCTCGCTAGCTCAAAATTTAATCAAGAACTCTTCAATTACGCTCTTCCGTATAAATTTTTTCGAAAATTGAAATTTTGATGAACACTCTCGTAATCTCATGTATGCAGTTCCATAAACCCTAACAACCTTATACATAATCGCCGATTCATTAAATCTGCGTTCATCTGCGTTTATCTGCGGTTTGTTTTTTCAAAATGCAAGTGTCAGAAGAATTCTGCGGTTTGTTTTTTAAAATTTGACTAATGGCACTTTCCCTATCAAAAAGCTTCCTGCAATCACCAGAAACGATGAGAAGCCCACAATATAGACAGCTTTTCTAATCTGAAATGACCGCGGTTCATCATATCGTGCTCCTAATACATGATACCCTACCTTTTCAAGCCTTACCTGCAGGGCGCCTGAGACCGCAGACATCGGCCACCCTGAATTTGGCGAGGCGGTCTTATCATGGTCCTTCATGCATGTCCTCACCGCATCCCATGGCTTGCCAAAGAATATCGAGGCAATGGCAATAAACACCAGCGAAAGCCACGCAGGCACCCAGTTCGCCAGGTCATCGAGCTTTGCAGCAACATATCCAAGTTCGATAAATGGTTCTTTTTTGTAACCCACCATGGAGTCAAGGGTATTGACCATACGGTAGGCAAGTGCGCCCGGAAGACCGAATAATAAAAAATAAAAAAGCGGTGAAAGGATGCCGTCCACAAAACTTTCTGCCAGTGATTCTATCACAGCAGAAGCGGATTGGTATATATTCATTTTCATGGTGTCTCTCCCAACGAATGTTCTCAAATCTTTTCTTACCTTTTCAATCCTGCCTTCATCGAGGTCTTTTCTTATCCCGAGTGCGGAAACCAGAAGCATCCGGATGGAAAAGCAGGATTTTAAGAAAAAAGCTGAAACCAACATACCAGGCCTGCCCAGAGAAATCAGCACCAACCCTGCAAATAACGCTATTCCCACACAGAAAAAGACCATAAAAAACCCGTACATCTTCCTGTGGCTGTGGGGTGCGCGCGATACAAGCAAACCTATCAGTTTTCCCATCCACACCACCGGATGAATAACCTCTGGCGGCTCCCCGAACAAAATATCAAATAATAACGCGAGAAGCAGGACCTGGAGCCAATAATCCAAAACGATCATGCATCCATCACAAGTTTCCTTACATCGTTGATTTCCCTGCCATCCATCAAAGCTTTGAGCACTTTCTCCGCGATCTTTCCCCTGTGGATTATCTCGCATTTAGCGCAGCTCCAGACCGCACCACCTGTGGATTTCTGGACGAATTCCCCTCCGGTTTTTTCATTTTCACAGGGATACAAGGGGCAGAAACAGAACGTGCAGTCCTGGCCTTCAAAGTGGCAGGGATAATATTCGCATTCGACCCTGCTCCTGGCTGTTACGCCGCTTTCCAGAACCCTGCCAATCTCTTTTTCTGCAAGCTCGCTGCCCCATTCAGAGATGACTTTGGCAAGAGCGCGGATCAACTCCTGGTTCTCTGCTCTTCGCCTCACCGCAACCCTGATATGATTATCAAGGCCAAAAGAAGCACAATCACGGATAATAATGCCGTGTCTTAACATCCTCTGCGTCAATTCCGAGGCATCAAGCGCGAAATCCCTGATATCCACCAGAATGAAGTTTGCATCGCTTGCATAAGGTTTAAATCCGCGTACTGAGACGAGTTTGGACGCCAACCACTGCCGCTCCTTCCTGATCAATTCAAGTGACCTGCTAAGATACTTTTCATGGTCCTTAAGTAGATGCTGCCCGACTTCAAGCCCCACTGAGTTCAGGTTCCATGGAAGACGGATGTTATTCATGATCCCTGCAAATTCGGGAGATGCAACAGCAAAACCAATCCTCAATCCCGGGACTGCGTAGGTCTTGGTAAGTGAACGAAGGCAGATGACAAAATCGCTCGATGCCGCAAGATCAGCAATAGTTTCGCCCGGGTCTGATAATTCGATGAACGCCTCATCGACGAAAAAGAAAACCTCAGATTCAATGCATTTCTCTGCCACTTTTAAGACCTCATCTCTTTTGATGAGCTTGCCCGTGGGATTGTTCGGATTGCAGAGGAAAACCGCTTTACAGCCTTGCGGTTCAATCCCTGTGAAGTCATCGTATTCTATATTTCCAACTCTTGCCCCAAATAGCCTGGACTGGAATTCATACTCTCCAAACGTAGGTGACGGAATTATTACTTCATCCCCCGGCTCAATCACCGTCTCGGCGAAGAGGCGGATCAATTCCGATGAACCGTTCCCTGGAACGATATTCCCGGGTGAAACATCGAGGTATTCAGCAGCCGCCTTTTTGAAGCCCTGATACCTGTTGTCCGGATAAATTGCCACGTTTCTCCAGGTTTTTTCCAATATTTTTTTCAACTTTGGCGGCCCAAGAGGATTCAGGTTTACACTGAAGTCAATAAGCTCATCTGCCCTTTTTCCCGAAGCCTCCGCGCTTTCCTCAACCCTTGCCCCGTGTATGCATGGAGCGAGTTTGATCGCGGCATCCCTGACTTTATCTTTAAGAGGCACATGCCCTTTTTTTGTTCGCTGGTATTATTAAGGTGCTGTAAAGAAATGACCAGATCAGAAATATCTTGAGATCGATCTTTCAAAAATCATTTCAGCAAGATGGGCTATCATATCTTCATTCTCAAGCCCGTTTATCCACGTCTCCGGGAAAGAGGCGATGCCGTGCAAAGCGCCGCACAAGGCCCCCGTGATACAGGCTATGGAATCCGTATCCCCGCCTGCATTTGCTGCTTCCATGATCGCCTTCCCAGGATCATCAAAATACCGTGAAAAGCAGTAAAAGGCACATGGAACCGTCTCATAGACCGAATACGAGGTCCCGAGTTCAGAGAACACCTCCTCTGGCCCCGTATTTCTTTTCGTGAATGATAGCTTTATCTTTTTTCCAAGGCCGCTGTCATATTTTGATGCCCTTTCGGTTACATCTTTTATGATTTTTTGGAATTCCATACCCAGAAGCGCACCTCTAACCCCGATTGCCACGGCTACGGCGCCTGCAATCGCACCTTTGCTATTATGAGTTGGGATTGATGAGAGGGCAGCATTTTTCTCGATTTCATCCGGGTCTTTGTAAAAAAGCCCGATGGGCGCTACCCTCATGGCGGAGCCGCACGTTGGAACGTGGCTTCCCGAATACTTCCAGCCCATCCCGGAATTCAACCGGGTTACCGCTGCATTACTTGAAGGTCCAACCAGGGATTTCCTCTCCGGGTCATTCAGGGCATCCACACCCCATTTAGCTATCCCGGCTGCAAAATCCCCTGCATCAAAACCATTGCACTTTATTATCGATCGCGCCAGTACGATCATCTGCTCAGTATCATCCGTGTATTGACCTGGCCTGAGTTTAAATCCCGGACAGCCAGCTGGTGTCCTCCCATAATCTGCTGCACATCCTTTTTTGAGTATGTCTTCCCTGCTCAACCCCTCATTCTGCTTGCCCAGCGCATCTCCGATAGCCGCACCCACCATGCAGCCTATATATTTATCTTTCATTGTCCGCTCATCACTGTAGACTACATTTTCCTGGGCAATCTGACATGAACTGTTGTCCCCACGCCCACCTTGCTTTCTATCCATATCTCCCCTTTATGGGCTTCGATGATACTTTTGCATATGTATAATCCAAGACCCGTGCCGCCGTATTTCCTGGTCAGGGAAGCGTCGACCTGGTAAAACCTCTGGAAAAGGAAAGGTATCACATCTTCAGGGATCCCTATGCCCATGTCAGTAACAGTTATATGTACGCTGCTGTCCTCTTCCCTGGCGGAAATTGTAATCTTGCCCCCGGGATGAGTGAATTTTATAGCGTTGTCTATCAGATTAAGGAAAACCTCTGTCAGCCTGTCCCTGTCTCCCATTACAATAAGGCCCGGAGGCACATCTTTTATCATACTAAGGTTCTTTTTCTCTGCCTGGACCTTCATGTCAGACATGGAAGCCGTAATTATTTCATCAATCGCCTGCGGCACAGTCTTCATCCTTATCTCAGGTTTTCCCATCTGCTGCGTGCTCAGGAACAAGAGACTATCTATAAGCCGGGTGAGCCTGTCTGTGTTTCTGATTATGGCTTCAAGCGCCTTCTTTTGTGTCTGGGGCAGGTTCCCGAGTTTTTCATCGTATATCAGTTCGCTGAATCCCCGTATGGAAACGAGTGGGGTTTTGAGCTCATGGGAAACATTGGAGAGGAATTCGCTCTTCATTTTGTCCAGGGACTTAAGTTCCTCGTACGCAGCTTCCAACTTTTCATACGAGATCTTTGCTTCCTGGTAGAGTCTGGCATTTTCGATTGCCACACCTATCTGGCCCCCGATAGAAGCCAGAACATCAAGATCATCTTTTGAAACTATCCGCCTGCTGCGGTTTGCAAGGTTCATGGCCCCTACTACCCTGCCTTTGGCCATGAGCGGCGTACCCACAAGTGTTATCAGCCCCTCTCTTTCTAAAAAGGGAAGAAGATCGCGGCTTGGATAATGATCAATATCTGTGACGAAAGGTCTCCTGGAAAGCGCCGCGGCTCCTGCAATACCCTCCCCCATCTTTATTTCAGAAACCTCCCCGGCAAAATCCTCGGACAGGTTTGTAAAAGTCTCCAATTTCAGCACATTCGCGGTTTCATCGAGCAAATAAATCGCGCCTGCGTCGGAAGATGTGACCTGGATGGTCTTAGCAAGTGCTTTTTTGAATATCTCCTCCAGATCTAAAGACTGGCTGACCACCCTATCTATTTCAAAAAGTGTCTCCATAGTCTCATCATGGTACTTGAGTTCTGAGTATAAACTCGCATTTTCAACCGCTACCCCTACCTGGCTGCCTATAGATGACAGGACATCAATATCTTCTTTTGAGAATATCCTGTGCTTTCGGTTTGAGAGTACCATGGCCCCTAAAATCTTTCCCTTTACCGCGAGAGGGATGCCCACCAGTGAACTTATGCCATCTTTTTCCATAAGCGGGAGTAACCACGGATACGGATAGTTTTCAATGTCCATCGTTACAGGTTCACCCGACGCGACTGCCATTCCCGATACTCCCTGCCCTATTTTCAATGTGGAAGCTGCCGCTGCCAGCTCAGAGGATATCCCCTCATAAGCTCTCAGGTTCAGGGTTTCACCGTCCTCCTGGAGAATATATATCCAGCCCGCATCCGAAGATGTTACCTGAATGGTTTTCGCGATCGCCTTTTTCAATAACTCTTCCTGATCAAGCGATTGGCTCACCACCCGGTCTATTTCAAAAAGAGTTGCAAGAGTCTGGTCATGACGCTTGAGCTCAGAATACAGGTGGCCATTTTCAATAGCTATCGCCACCTGGTTGGCGATAGTCTGGCAGATATTTATCTCCTCGACCTGGAATCCCTTAACCTCCTCGATGCTGCTCAACAACATCATGCCCAGTGTCTTCTCTCCCAGGACAAGCGGGACTATAAGAACGGACCGCATTCTCAACGTTTCTGCTATTTCTCTCTCTTTCGGGGACAATTCCGCTTTGGTGGTATCTTCGATCAGGACGTATTGTTTTCCCTGATACGCTTCATTCAGTTTCGGGCAGTTCTCCAGATACAGCATTTCTCCCCGGGATGATTTTAAGTGATCTTTTGGACTGTATTCTGACGCAACAGTGCCGTATTCCTTTCCCTCTTCCACCAGTATAATAGAACAGTAAGAGACATTGACTATTCTTACGGCTTCCCTGACCGCAATATCCAGAACCTTCTTCAGATCAAGACCCGCTGAAATGCTCTGGTTCGTTTTGATGAGGGCAGAGAGTTCAAGATTCCTTTTGTTCAAATCCTTGGTCCTCTCATTTACCTTCTGCTCAAGGCCTTCGTATACCTCTTTTAACCTCTGTACCATTACATTGAATGATGCTGCGAGTTCCCCGATTTCATCCCTGCTTTCTGGCTCGATGTGGACGGTGAGATAACCTTTGGTCAC
Source organism: Candidatus Methanoperedens sp. (assembly GCA_027460535.1). Lineage (NCBI taxonomy): Archaea > Methanobacteriati > Methanobacteriota > Methanomicrobia > Methanosarcinales > Candidatus Methanoperedentaceae > Candidatus Methanoperedens > Candidatus Methanoperedens sp. The sequence continues at coordinate 264,525 of JAPZAR010000011.1, read as the reverse complement.
TTTCTTGGAGGCATCTGAAAGTCTTATAAGTGGACCTGTGAATCTCCTGCCGAAGAGATAGGCCAGGACTGCTACCACCGCAAAATAAAATATACCAAGTGCAATAGACCTCTCATTAAACCTGGTTAGTGGAATTAACGCCTCTTCAGCATCCATCTTTACTACGAGTCCCCAGTCAACGACAGGAATATATGTATAGGCCGCAAAAACCTCAATTCCATGGTAGTCAAGAGCCCTGATGGTACCGTTCCCTCCATTCGCAGCAAGTATAGCAGGCTTAGCCCGTTCGGAATCGAGAGGATATTTCAAGTGCAGAGTTGCATCTGGATTGTAGCGCAGTGGATTTAAATAGACGATATCGTTCCCCCTTTTCTGAACCAGAAGCGCTTCACCACTGCGTCCCAGACCTGTATAATCACTGGTAACATCGTATATGAAAAGGGGGTAAACAACTGCTACCAATACTCCTATGGGTTTCCCTGTACTTCTATTCAATACAGGATATGAAATAATATATCCAGTTCTGTTATCATAGAAATCTAGGTTTCCAATATACAGGCCGTTCTTGGCTTTTTTGAAGAAGTCTTCTTTACTATAATTAACATTCAAAAGCCCGCTTTCGGTAGAAGCCAGAACAATACCGTTTACGTCAAGGGCGGATAGCTCATAAAATTCGGGGATCTCCCTTCTTACCCTTAAAAGATTGAGATTAATGTCACCTGTATTCCTTGTTTCTATCTGTTGCAGGAAACTTGAGGTAGAGACCTCCTTTACCTGCTCTATTCTGAAGTTAACGACTGTTGAAATATGGGTCCTCTTTGCCTCGACGAGCGCGCTCAGGTCCTGGAATACCGTTTTCTCGAGTGCATCCCTCTCTGCAGAATAATTGATATAGCTTATTACGGCATAAGGCAGAATCGATATTAATATAAAAAATATTATTAATTTTTGAGTGATGTTCAGACTTTTCACAGGTTTACCATCTTTTTAACTCTTTCAACCAGTTCTTTTCTCCCAAAGGGTTTGGTGATATAGTCATCAGCCTTAAGCACATGCAGACCTAGCATTTTATCGATGTCCTGGCTCCTCACCGTGAGCATGGCTACTGGCAGGTCTTCATACTTCTGCCTGATTTTTTTAAATAACTCCCAGCCGTCCATCTCCGGCATCATAATATCAAGGAGCACGGCATCCGGCTTATCGAGTTCAAGTTTCTTCAGGCACTCACTCCCGCTGAATGCTGTCATCACCTCAAAACCTTCTGTTTCAAGTACGAGTTTCACCAGGTCAACGGTATCCGGTTCATCATCCACGACCATTATTTTTTTATCCATTTATTTACCTCCCTTTCCACTTGTCCATACCTCATTTTTCAACCACCACCAGTACTTAAAAGAAGCAGCCATGGCAAGAATATTTCCTGCTGTGAGCAACGCTAGCAAATTATTTTCAGGGCTCCTATCATTGGCATAATAGATTGACCAGCCCAGAGGTATTGTCAGTATTATGGCTAAAATAGCGATGTAGTAAAGACGGTAATATTTCGGAAGGCGCATCCCTTCACCCATTCTTGAACTCAATCGTATCAAAACTGAATACAGTATGAGTATGCCCAGAATGCCTACCAGGAACATGCCCAGATCTAGTATCATTTCCCCCTCCTGGTCATTACATTGTATAGCCTGAAACTTGCCCCCCCCAGAATAACACCCCCCATGGCAAAGGACAGATTCCCCCACGAATACTGGAATGATGAAGCGATATACAGGACGAGAGCGATCAAAAAAAGATAGGGATAAGTATTTCTTTTGAAGATCCGCTGGTAAAATAATGCTATGCTGTAAGGTAAGAGAAGTAAAAGGGCTGTTGATATCATATAGAGAATAAGTAAGGGATAATTCATGATTTCTTTCCGCCGAACAATTCCATGAATATATCTGCAGCAGGCTTCCTTGCCATACCCACGAGCACGTTCTCGTACCCTTTTATTGCGACCTTCACAACGATACCTTTATTTGTTATTTCGTATTCCCTGATCTCTTTATCGTGGTCAGAACCCCTGGATTTCAAAAGGCTCAGGGCTTTTCTCATCTGTCCCTCCACTTCTACGTGCCGCAGCAATACTATTACATCAAATGTGCCGGAAAGTGCTTCATGGGTTAACCTAATCGTACCGAAAAGTTCCGGGATCTCGCTCGTTAATAGCGTTGTGACATCCTGGGCTGAAAAATAATTAACAAGAGCATGAATGTAGTCTCTTCTTTTTATTTGATCTGGCAGGGCCGTCTCTAAATTCTCAATCCCGTCAAAAAAAATCCTCCTGATGCCATGTTGTTTCAATATATCCTTTATCAACAATGCATGTTCATCCGCGTGATACATGATAGGTGAGAAATGCAGGAATTTAACGAGACCTTTTTGTTCAAACTGTGCAAAGTCCCAGCCCAGGGTAGCTGCGTTGCGTATTATTTTCTCAGGCCATTCCTCGAAGGAAATGATCAGGCCGGGTTCTCCCTTCATTGCCCCCTCTCTTATGAAGTGAAGCCCGAAAACCGTCTTGCCTGTTCCGGGGCTTCCTGAAAATAAGATGACGCTGTCCCTTAACATACCACCTTTCAGCATGAGGTCCAGACCTTCTACACCCGTGCTCACCCTGGACATGGGAACCTGTCTCCTGAATTCCATCTCGGGAAGCAGTCTTGGGAACACCGAAATTCCGTTATTGTCCAGTTTGTATGTGTGCCTCCCCGAGATATAATTCCTCCCTCTCATTTTAATAACGCTGAGATATCGTTCGCTTTTGTCACCGATAAATACCTCGGAAATATGTATGACGCAGTCCACGAGATAGCTGGCCGGGTTTTCTTTCAAGGTCTCAAGACTGAACTCACCTGTGAGAAGGACAAGCAGGTTCCAGCTTTTCATCCTTGTAAGGAGTTCGAAAAGAAAAAGACGCTTTTCTAATTCATTTTGTCTCGATTCCGCAAGCACAGTGACCGGGTCTATTACAAGCCTGTTGGGCTTGTACATCCGTATTTTTTCCTCAATAAATTTCAAAACCTCGGGTGCGCCAGCCTTAAGCATGCTCTCTTCGATGTTAAATAACCTTATTTTCTTCTTCTCAATCAATGAATAATCAAAAAATGAGTAATTGGATACGAAACTTTCCATCATTGCCACAGGTTCTGAAATGGCCGAAATGAAAAGGCAGTTCTCGCCTTCCTTGGCGGCATTGAAGAGTGATTGCATCACGAACGTGGTCTTGCCGGCCCCAGCCGTCCCTGCTACCAGAACAGTGGAAGGATGGTTGAACCCCCCATTGAGAACCTGGTCCATACCCTTTATTCCAGTAGGTACTATTTTCATTTGACCACCCTGAACAGGACAATTGTTCTCTCACAGGCTTTCGATGATGCTATGCTTCTTTTACAGACCCCAATATGAAACTTCAGATGTTCTTTTACCACATAATTATGTATAGCTTGTGCATTACATATAGGTTTTCGCAAAAGCTATCCGGTTCTGGCATTATTTTAAGCGCCTGTACCACATAAGTCTTTGAATAATTCGCCAGGGCAAGCAAGAAAATATTTATATGGGGCCCCGCTGAAATTTATTGCCACCCAAGGTGAAACCGGCTATCATATACTTCACGATGCGTGCCTGATGGAAGCAGATAGTTCCGTGTCTTTAAAATCACACGGAAACTCTTTCAACTTCTTCCAGGAAGTACACATCAGGCTTGTCATTAACGCCGGCTCGCTGCATCGTCTTCCTCAGATCCTCGGACTGGGCGAATTTTTTTGCCTTTTCAATGCTCTCCCATTCAAAGATGATGATTACCTCATCCGGATTATCAGCGCTGCGGAAGAGACGTCCCCCGGTGGAGCCTCCTGCTTTGCGGGTAGCGGCATGCTCATCGAACACAGGTTTCCACCTGGAAAAGTCTTTGACTTTATGCCGCACAAGCAAATATGCCATAATATATTTCCTCCATTTTCAAGTATTTTACCTATTTCCATTCCCACAGTTTTGCATGGGTCTTTCCATTCTCATCCATTTCATATTCGAAGATGACTGCTACACTGGCAAGACGTGCAAGTTTCTGAGAAGATGTCTGGAAGTAAAGGGATCCCCTGAAGCTAACAGCACTGCCACGCCCGGTAAACTTTCCAACTCCCTGTGCTGTGTAAGTCAGTGCCTCTCCGTCCCTGGTCATTTCAACCCCATTTGCTTCACCGTACAGCCCTCCCCCGGCGCGCATGACAGAACAGTATGTTACTATATCCGTTACATCCATTCCCAGGAGCTTGCCGCTCTGCTTAACTGATGTTTCGACCTTCGGGCCAGGCCCGTCATATGAAAGCACGCGCTGGCCTGTCATTTCACCATGCAATTCACCTATCATTTCTCCCAACATTTCTCACTCACCTCTTGCTCCTCTTTTGCAGATGTTCTCCCACCTGTTCGACCTCTTTTTTGAATGTTTCATAGTCGTAGTTTTGAGCATGTATCATTGCGCTCCATCTTGCGGTAAGGCTTGCCAGATAGAATACTTCGGATAGTTCCTCGTTTGTGGCGCCATGGAGTTTAGCCATTCCCGTGTGCATGAGCTGACAATATGGACATTTAATATTAGCTGCTGCTGATAATCCCATCAGTTCCCTGTATTTGGCCGGGATCTCAGTTTCTCCCAGTGAATATTTCTTCCAGAGCGCCCAATCCTTTACAAGGACGTCTGCCGGGAGTGTTTTCATGAATCCCGGCACTATCCCCATTGTGCTTTCTATATCCTCCAATGTGTCTTCATACTCTCCCATTAAAATCACCTCCAGATAATGCCTACGCCTTGTGCGCTTCTTTGATCTGCTGCGGGGTGAACTTAGTCACCTTGACGATGCGTGCCTTGCTGCGCACAAAATCAGGAACCATATTACGGGCTGCTGATTCGCTTCCCGCTTCCACGGTTGCCCAGCCTGTATGCTCCCCTGCCATGCAGCCCCAATCGAACTTTGCGAGTAAATCCGATCCTTTTCCGAGGGTTTCATCCAGTGCCTGCAGACACTCTTCCTCGGTGTGCGGCGATTCTATCAAGTATTTTGCCATAATATTTTCCTCCACTCTCTTCTTAGTAAAATCTACGTGGATACATCGCTGTATCTCATGATTTTTTTGAACCTGTTGGTATTTATAGTTTGGGTAAATGAATTCTTGAAAAAAAGCTCCGGTGAAAAAACGGCTGGTCCATATAGAAAATTTCTTTCTGGTTAGCGTGATATATTGTAACCTTGGTTTTTTTATTTATGTTGAGTGCGCAGGGATTCGGAAAGAAAGCTTGCCGTTCCATAATGACATCTAACAAATCTTATTCAGGGCATTGTGTGATGGCGCCGAGGTAGGGATTTGAACCCTAGCTTACCAGAAGGTAAAACAGGTCTCGAGCCTGCCGCGTTAGTCCGCTCTGCCACCTCGGCACGGGTGTGTTTTTAATATAGTTTGTAGGCTATTAACCTTTGTAATATGCATTATCAGGTGTCCGATGAGACTTGACTCTTATCTTGTAGAACTTGGCAACCTTGGTTCGCGCGGTCGGGCAAAACACGCCATCGTTGAAGGGCATGTCAGAGTTAACAATATGGTCGTTACTAAACCCTCATATGATGTCGCCTACTCAGACAAGATCGAGGTAGCAGAAGGTCAGGACAAACCCGCAGGATACTGGAAACTCAAAGAGATCCAGGAGAAAGCAAACATAATCAGATCGGGCGATAACGTCCTGGATATAGGTTCAAGTGCTGGAGGATTCCTGCTGTTTGCTTCGGAAATCGCTTCCCGTGTACATGGCATAGAGTTCAGTCATGAATTCCGTTCGGATCTTGGAAAAATAGCACATGAACACCCCAACGTGACAGTGGAATTCGGGGATGCGTTCACAATGCATATAGTGGGAGAATATGATGTTCTGCTTATGGACATTACTGTGGAACCTCTGGCTTCAATAAAAGCCCTTGAGAACGTGCTCCCTGCGCTGAGAAATGGAGGAATGCTTCTGCAGGTACTGAAGTTGCAAAAGAAAAGTGATAGAGAGCCCATACTGGAAAAGCTTTCCTCGCTCGGCCTGGAAATTATCGAAATACTTGAGCCTGAGAAAAAAGAGGCGTATATCATAGCAAGGAAGTTTTAATGGAAACATTCGATTTTGACCTGGAACGCGTATTTGAAATAATAAAGGATAAGAATTGTAAAACTGTGGGGCTCCAGTTCCCCGAAGGCCTGAAAAGGCGCGCGGTCAATATTGCCAGGGAAATCGAAGAAAGAACCCGGGCAATTACAGTTATTTCAGGCAACCCCTGTTTTGGGGCCTGTGATATCGATACAGTCCTTGCAGGGAAAGTGGATGTGCTCTTCCACTTCGGGCATGCAGGAATGGGAAAACATGAAAACGTGGTTTTCATCGAAGCGCGCTCGAATATCGATGTTTTACCCGCGGTCATGGCTGCCCTTCCTCTTTTAAAAGCCTACAGGATAGGTCTTATTACCACGGTACAGCACGTTCATAAATTGGAAGATGCATGCCGGGTTCTCAAAGAACATGGAAAAGAATGCATCATCGGGAAAGGAGATCCAAGAACCGTTTACCCCGGGCAGGTCCTGGGGTGTAATTTCGCGGCAGCACGGGTTAACTGCGAGGAATACCTTTACATCGGGGGCGGCCTTTTCCATCCGCTCGGCGTAGCCATCGCCACAGGGAAAAAGGTGATCGCGGCAGACCCTTATCTGAGGATGGCCCGGGAAGTCGATCCTGAAAAGTTTCTCCGAAAGCGCGGCGGGTATGTTGCAAAGGCAATGGACGCCAGCGTTTTCGGGATTATCGTTTCCACAAAAAGCGGGCAGAACAGGATGGAACTTGCCCTGAAACTCAAGGACCTTGGAGTTAAGCATAAGAAAAAAGCGTTCATTATCCTGATGGATCTTGTTACACCTGAACAGTTGCTGGCATTCAAGGCCGATGCCTATGTGAACACTGCCTGTCCCAGGATTACGATCGACGATGCAGAGAGATTCCATGTGCCAGTCCTGACGCCGCAGGAGTTTGAGATAGTGATCGGAGAGAGGGAATATGAGAATATGGAAATGGATGAGATAGTTGAGGAGACAGATTGATGTGCGCTTATTTGCCCAGGAATTCTCTTATTACAGATTCAGCTTCACGCCCTACAACTTCAAGCTCCTGACATGCATCTATCACCACAAACCTCAGCGGTTCCCTCTCCGCAAGTCTCATAAAATTCCCCTGGACTGTCTTCAGGAATCCTATCTTTTCGAATTTCGTATGAGAGCCGCGAAAACCGCATCGTGAGACTGCGATTTCCGGGTCTATTGTAAAGAGAATGGTGAGATCCGGAACTATCGTCCAGCCTCTATGGATGCTCTGCACCCAGTCCATTGCATCTTCGAATTTGTTTGAAAGTGTTGCCCCCTGGTAAGCATACCTGCTATCGGAGTATCTATCCGATATTACGATCTTTCCCCCCTCGAGAGCGGGTCTTATTACCTTGGCTATATGTTCTGCATGGTCCGCTACAAATAAAAAGAGTTCAGCAAGTGGATCGGTATCTGAATCTATCGACTTTTTTACCGCTTTTCCTATCCAGCTCCGGGTAGGCTCCCTTGTAAAAATCCCTTCTGGAAATTTGGATTCGATCATCGCTGAAACGCTGGATTTCCCCGTCCCATCGATACCTTCTAGGGTGATCAATTTTCCTTTTGGCATTCTGGCTATATATTAAAGTTATAATGAAAAAGCTTATCCATTTTCCAAAATAGTTTACTTGTGGGATGATTTATTGGAGGTAATATGGACATCCAGACCACCGCCCGGACTGAACTGATCGACATAACCGACCGCGTGCGCGCAACGGTGAACGACAGCGGCATAAAAGATGGCGTCTGCATCATCTCCACGCGCCATACCACAAGCAGTATCATAGTTAACGAGAACGAACGGGGGCTCAGGGAAGATATTCTGGAGATGCTGGAAACCCTTGTTCCCGAGAATAAGAGCTACGCCCATAATTCCATAGACAATAATGCCGACGCGCACCTGCGCGCTGTGCTTCTGGGCATGAGCGAGACATTACCCATCAAAGACGGGCACCTCGTTCTCGGCACATGGCAGAGCATATTCTTCGTTGAACTTGACGGGGCGAGGAAACGCAGCGTGAATGTGACGATAATAAAGAAATAAGAGAGTTAGAAGGTATCCAGCTCTCCCCTGGTTATCATCTCAGTTATCTTCGTGATATCCCTGAGCCATTTATCGATGATGGCTTCAGACTCTGATTTAATAACTTTCATATTCGCGCCGTCCTGGGGTATCACCTGCGCGCTTGCAATCAGCGGCTGGTCAATGGGCTTCCCTATCTGGGAAAGGATGCGGATATACACATCTTCGATCCCGGGAACGTTCTTTGCAATATCAATCGCTATCTGGTTGGAGAGAAGATTGTACAGTTTACCCACATGGTTTATCGGGTTCTTGCCGCTTGTGGCTTCCATGCTCATTGGCCTGTTCGGGGTGATTAGACCATTGCACCTGTTCCCGCGGCCAACCGAGCCGTCATCGCCCATCTCTGCTGAAGTTCCGGTAACAGTCAGATAGACCGATCCGCTCTTTTCATCATCGCCGGTATTAACAAAGACCTCTACTTCGCGGTCAGTGTATTCGCCTGAAAGGTCGAGGATCTTATTTTGCAATTCATCTTTTATCGAAAAATAGTGGTCCTGGTCGTCGATATGCTTCCCGATCATCGCACAGGCGACCGTGAGGGTTATATTATCATTCTTTCTCATACCCATGACCTTGATATCCGTCCCGATGGCGGGAAGGTCTTTCTTGAAATTCAGCACCATCTGCCTCTCGGTATTGTAGACTATCTGTTCGACCTCTGAGAATGGGGCGTGCCCCACACCGAAAGAGGTGTCATTGGCCATCGGAGCCTTTCCGCGCTTGAACACGCTCTGGAGGTCTGTTGAGCCCACGCCAAGTCTGCAGTCGATAATTATGTCATGTTCAGAATCAATATCGGGAAGAGTTGCCTTCAGGTACTGCTTTGCTGCCTTTACCGCCGTAGTATCTGTCGGGATTTTTATGTCCTTGAATTCTTTCGTCGCCCTTCCCACCAGAAGAACATAAATGGGCGATATCAGCTCTCCGCCCCTGTACTGGGGATGCGAGCGTCCTGCCACGACCTCTACCTGGTCCGTGTTATGATGAAGGACAGTTCCGCATTTTTTGATATATTCATTGCAGAGCGCCCTGCTCACCGCTTCTGCAAAGCCGTCCGCCATGCTGTCCGGGTGCCCAACCCCTTTCCTTTCGACTATTTCTATTTCCTGTTTTTCGATCGGGGTTTGTGTAATCTTTTCAACGCGAATGTTTCTTGCCATCTAATTACCTCTAACGGTTTTCTTCAAATGATGCTATTTTGTATTATAATACCTTTCGGTTTGGGTAATCTATTTATCAAGCCTTAATATTATGCTGGATACATGACCCCGGTCCCAGAACCCACAAAGGCGCTCCTGAAAAAACATGGCTACCATCTCGCTGGAAGCCACGGGGCGGTTAAAACATGTCTCTGGCTCAACAAAAGCCTGCGCAATGAAGGGAGCTGCTACAAATCAAAGTTCTACGGCATTGCTTCACACCGCTGCATCCAGATGACGCCAACGCTTGTATGCAACCACCGCTGCCTGCACTGCTGGCGCGCCGTGGAGATGACGGCGGAAGTACCACGAGTCTGGGATTCCCCTGAAGAAATAGTTAAGAGCTGCCTTATCGAGCAGCTCCGCCTGGTCTCAGGCTATGGCGGTTCGGAAACCATGGACAAGGCAAAGTGGAAAGAGGCTTTTGCTCCGAAGCATGTCGCTATATCCCTATCCGGGGAGCCCACGCTTTATCCATATTTACCCGAACTTATAGAGGAGTTCCATAATAAGGGTTTGACCACATTCGTGGTCTCCAACGGGACAAACCCGGAGATGCTGGGCAAAATAAAGCCTACCCAGCTTTATGTGAGCCTGAATGCGCCTGATAAAGATGCGTACGAAAAAGTATGCTTTCCTCTCGGGGACACATGGGAGAATTTGAAACAGTCACTGGAAATACTGGGAGATGCAAGCACCAGGACAGCCATAAGGATAACCTTGACGAAAGGGATAAACATGGAAAACCCGGAAGGTTTCGCGCATTTAATAAATATTGCAGAACCCGATTATGTGGAATTGAAAGCTTATATGAACCTTGGATTTTCACGAAAACGGCTCTCCCTGGACAATATGCCCTCCCACGAGGAAGTGCTGGATTTTTCAAAAAAGGTGGCGCAGGCTCTGGGTTACTGCATTGCCGATGAATCTGAGGCAAGCCGGGTCGTGCTGCTGTCGAAGGATGGGACAAAGCATAGCATTGTGTGATCTTAGCATCCTTTATACAGTAATTGAAAACTATCCAGACTGATGTTTCCTGGGCAAAAAGCAATATTGCATAACAAAATCCTTATCTGCTTTTATATAGTTATATAAACTGAACATGACCGATGGCGCTAAAGGAGAGGCTCAAATAGTTTCCAATGTGCTCGAAGAGCCGATCGAGATCCTTGTGAACCTTGCAAAGAACGGCGAGATAGACCCCTGGAATATCGACATCGTTGAGGTCACAGACAAATTCTTGCGTCAGGTGGAAGAACTCGAAAAGATGGATCTGCGTGTGTCAGGGAGGACATTGTTATATGCATCCATCCTTCTGCGTATGAAGTCCAATGTTCTTGTGGAAGTGGATGACACGAATGAGACAATTGATGATGACCTTTCGCAATTTGAGGTCAGCGATTACCCCGTTCCGGCACTGCCTCTTCGCAGATCATCAAGACGCCCTGTGACGCTCGAGGAATTGCTTTTGGAGCTGAAAAAAGCCGAGTCAATAGAAAAGCGCAGGTTTGAACGTTTTGAAAACCGGAAGATTGAACGCCGCACCACAATCGAGGAAGTGCTTTCAATAGCTCATGAAGAAGATATCGAAAGTCGGGTCGGCAAGATGAGGAATCTGCTTAACGAGCTTTTTGAAAAACAGAACATTATCAGATTCTCGGACCTCGCAGGAACACTTGACAGGACGGGAAAAGTGATGGCTTATCTTGCGCTTCTTTTTCTTGCAACGAAAAAGGAGATATGGCTTGACCAGGAAGAGCTTTTTGGTGAGCTTTTTATCAGGAGGGCCCATTGAGCGGGGATAAGGACATTATCGAAGCCGCTCTGTTCGTCTCCGGTGAACCCCTGGATGTGGAACAGCTTCGCAACCTTATGAGAGGGAAAAATGTACGCTTACTGCTTCAGGAACTGATGGATGAATATTCACAGCGCAACTGTGCCCTTGAAATTAAGGAGATCGAGGGCAGGTTCGTAATGCAGGTCAAGCCCGAATATGCGGAAATGGTCAGATCTGTTGCGCCCAAGGAACTTCGCTCCCCGGTATTGCGTACACTGGCGATGATAGCTTATCACCAGCCCATAACAATGGCCGAACTTGTGGATAGGCGCGGCGGCGCAGCTTACGATCATGTCAGGGAACTTGAGGAGAGCGGGCTTGTATCAGCTGCGCCTCAGGGCAGGACGCGGCTTCTTCAAACAACACAGAGGTTTGCAGAGTACTTCAATCTCGATTCCCAGGACCCTGAAGCCATCAGGAAGAAGATCATAGAACTTGCGAGAGAGCAAAAGATGGGACTTGATAAGTGGCTCGGAAAACAGGGAATAGGCGTCACTCCAATGTACGAATCATTGATGGAGCTTTGCGGAATTGAAGGATATGAGGTGGTAAACCCTTATGATCCTACAAACGGGGAACGGGATAAGATACAGGAACTTGGAGTCCTTTTGATTCCAAGAGGATATGAGAACAGAGTGGGTTCATACTTTGACGGAAGGATAATCGAGATCACTGCCGCCACTTTCGAAGACCTGATCAATTCGATAAATATCCTTGCTGAGTACGGAAGTAAAATGAAAGTCAAAGAGAGTATCGACCGGATCTTGGGATTGAAAGATGAGTATATCGAGAGAACTTTTTCTATCACAGCAAAAACCGCCCCGCAAACAGAAATGGTATCGCGCATGGTAAATGAACTGCGCCTGGGTATTTCATCCGATGGCGTGAAGATCGCGCCTGATTACGGCACGTCAAGCGAAGGAAAAGAGATTGGGGGCGGGGCTGATATCCTGATCCCCACACATAAAAATGCAGAGGTGGATGTCGTTAAGAGAATATGTCAGAGGTATGATGCTGTGATCGTAGGTTTGAAAAAGATAAAGAAGTAGAGGATTAATAACCTCTACCATAAGGTCCACCTATTCCGAACATAATTGCTGCAAAAATAATTGCAATAACTATGGCTATTATAACAGCTATTATGACAGGTATAAGCACAGCAAGAGCCGCTTTTCCGGTGGTGAGTTCCTGAAGCTGGCGTATTCCGAGAATCTCAAGAACTAATGACCATATGGTTGCGATAAAACCTATGATTGGAATCCAGCCAAGCAATAACAACGGCGTTAATCCGTACATAACAGCTTTTATTGTCTGTTCAATTCCTTTTCTTCCGCCTAAGAGATATACGAAAATGTGAAGGATTGCCCCGCCTATGAATGCGCCTATAATTACTAAAATCATGGACTCTATAAAGAATAGTATCGCCGCACCAGCGCCTACACCCATCATTATCATCCCAAGGCCCCTAAATCCCATCATCGAGCCAAGAAGGGCACCTGCGAATGCCAACAATACTGCAGAAAGTGCGGAATTTATAGCCGCAATAATAGCGTAATATTTTATTGTCTCTTCCAGACTGTCTTCTTTCACGGCGTCAAATGTCTTTGCCGGCTCTATTAAAAATCCCTTTACTTTTTCAATGAAATCCAATATTACCACCGAAGATTAATCAGCTGTTTAATTATATATATTTGCGTATTACATGAAAATTTTTAATGCATGCGGTAAATACAAAATCTTGCATCGATCAGGAAATGTTTGTAGTTGTGATTTTCCCTGATTTTAGCCACAGGATTGTATAAGGTGTACCCATTATCATTATTCCACAGAGCCATCTTCCGAATCTCGCAGCAAAGCATTTGTATTCAGCTTTACCATATTACTTGTAATGTGGAGCGTACTCCAGGAAAAATTCAGGAACCATCCGGCACAGGAAAAGGTAATCAGGCTGCTTCTCGAGAGAGGGTTCCAGATCAATGATAAAGGCAGGGTGGTCTCCGGGAACATCGAAATAGCCCATACCCAGATCGCAAAGGAGATCGGGGTGGATAGAAGGGTAGTTGATGCCACATGTGAAACCATTCTCAAGGATGATCAGCTCATGGCGATATTTAAAAATGTGCGTACCATACCTTTCCTCAGGGACGTTGCGCCCCAGCTCGGTCTGGGAGTAATAGTCATCATGCCGGACAACGCAGCCCAAAAAGGTCTTCTGGGAAGCGTGTCATCCACAGTAGCAGAGCACGGAATATCCATCAGGCAGGCTGTATCGGAAGATCCCTATCTATCCGAAAATCCAAAACTCACTATAATAACCGAAGGCAAGGTGAGCGGAGAGCTTGTGAGCGCGCTTACCAGGATAAAAGGCGTACAGAGTGTAACGGTTTACTGAACGGAAAAACCGCAAATCCTGAAGACAGAAAGCCCAACTCCTGACGCATTGGTGCGTTGTTCATTTTTTCCAGCCGACTAGGGATTTTCAAGCAGCATGAATCCATAGAACAGCTTCTTTTCGAGATCATCCAGACCTTCGAGGTCGTCCTGTTCTATTGTTACCCCATTTGCAGCTATTAGATCTCCATCAACTCTGGACGATTCATGAACCAATATGGAATCTGCGGTCACTTTTCCTAGAACGTTGCAGTTTCTCCCGATTTTAACTTTCTCCCTGGAGGCCAGATTACCATGGATGGTGCACCCTGCGCCTGTGGTGATATTACCTGTCGTGCGGATACTTCCGAACAGAGTCACATGGTTCCCTACGGAAATGGAACGGGCGCGGATATTGCCCACCAGCTTGCAGTGGTTCCCGATAATGGCGCGCGTGGTGGTCTTTATAGCTTCAAGGTCGATCTTTGCCCTGTTGGGTACGACCATGACCTTATTTTCAGGCATATCATCCGAGAACAGCTCCTCAAGCGCTTTTTCCACCTCCTCTTCGCTGCCAAGGCGCAGCAATGCCATCATATAAAAGAAAATGAACATCACAACTGGTAGCGGGTTTCGGACAACGAGCCATCCTTTAACTTCGTAGCCCCCACTGATCGTAACATCATTTCCCACATCCAGGTTCCCTGCGGCAAAGAGTTTTCCATTTATCTTTACGAATTCTCCAAGATATGCATCTGTCTTTGTCCTGACCTCACCAGTTATCTCAGACCACATGTCTATCCGAATATCGCTCTCGGAAATGATGTTGCCGTTGATCCTGACATGCTCCCCTGCAACTACCGATTTGGCAATCAGGCCGTAGCCAAGTTCTGAATAATTCCCTACCAGGACGTCACCGTCAACCAATATGGAATGCTCCTCCATAACCGTATGATCCGGTATTATCAAGCCTTTGAGTTCAGGGATATCTAAGTCTCCAGAGTATAATAGTTCCTTTATATGATAAATCTTAATATCAACAAGACCGATTTAGCTGTCATGTGCGAGCTCAAGGTGATCTTTAAAGGAAAAACCATTATGGAAGATGTAGTGAGAATAACTGCAGATAAGAATTCCATCCGACTTCAAAGCCTTCTGGGTGAAACAAGAACCGTATCGGGAAGGATAATCGACGTCAATCTTACAAAACAGGAAGCTGTAATAGATACCTGAATGATCTGGTTTCTGGGAGAATAACAGATGAAAGCAAAAGTCGCAATAAACGGATATGGAACAATAGGGAAACGTGTTGCAGACGCAGTAGCGGCACAGGATGACATGGAAATCACGGGTGTGGTGAAGACAAAACCGAGTTATGAAGCGCGTCTCGCCATTGAAAAAGGATATGACGTTTATACGGTATCCGGGGAGAATACCGAGCAGTTCAATAAATCAAACATCAAGATCAGTGGAACGCTGGAAGACCTTCTGGATAAGGCAGACATCGTGGTTGACGCCACTCCCGGGGATTTTGGGGAAGAATATAAGAAACTTTATAAAAAACATGGCATAAAGGCCATCTGGCAGGGCGGGGAAGAGCACGAACTGACTGGGTTCTCCTTCAATTCCGAGGCAAATTATGAGGACGCATTGGGGCGGGATTTTGCTAGAGTGGTCTCATGCAATACGACCGGGCTTGTCCGGGTGCTCTATGCCCTTGATACTGCTTTCGGTGTCAAGAAGGCAAGGGTAACTCTGATGAGAAGGGCTGCCGATCCCAATGATATAAAAACGGGCCCCATAAACGCCCTTGTTCCGGACCCGATCAAACTCCCTTCACACCACGGGCCGGATGTGAACTCGATTCTTCCCGATATTGATATCACGACAGTGGGTGTAAAAACCTCAACCACTCTCATGCACCTCCATGCGCTGAACATAGAGTTAAAAAAGAGATGCAGTGAAGATGATGTCGCGGAGGTTTTTGAGAAAAGACCTCGTATCAGGCTCATTAGCAGCAAAGACAGGATCAAATCAACAGCCGAAGTAATGGAATTCGCCAGGGACATGGGAAGGCCGAGGGGGGACATGTGGGAAAATATAGTATGGAAAGACTCGATTTCCATCAACAAAGGGGAGCTTTACTTCTTCCAGGCGATACACCAGGAATCAGATGTGGTTCCCGAAAATGTGGATGCCATCCGCGCGCTGCTTGAGCTTGAGAAAGATGGTGCAAGCTCAATAAAAAAGACGAACAGGGCACTGGGAATAACAAATTCAAAATATTGAGAAAAGTTTATCATGTTTCACTTATAATCTATGCTCATGGGAAAGGTATCTCTCGGAATCTGCCTTATCTTATTGTTCTCCACTGTCAGCGCAGCCGGGGCTGTTTCCATAGAGAACCTGAGAAAACTCAATATCTCCGAAACAAACCTCTGGGATCCTGTGCTCAGCCCTGATGGCACGATGATAGCTTACGTATCCTATGATGATTCTTTCAACCAGCAGATATTTATTATAAACGCAGACGGTTCTGGAGAGAAAGCCATTACCAACGACACGACTAAAAAGTGGGGTCTTGCATGGGGGCCGGAAAAGATAGCTTATGTTTCTTTTGGAAAAGACGGTCTGGAAAAGATATTTGTTATAAATCCTGATGGGACAGATAACAAGCAGCTCATACTGGATAATACTAGACAGGGCAACGCTGCGGAAGATAAGCCTCCGACCTGGGCACCCCCCTCCTGGAGCCAGGATGGAAAGACGCTGCTATATACCTCCCTTGATGAGACTTCAAACCCGAAGATGTATACGGTCTATGCGAATGGAACCGGGAAAAGGTTAATTTTTGTAGATAATTTCAAGCAGTGGAGCCCTTCAATCAGCACTGATGGAAAGAATATCGTGTATGTATCCTACACCGCCAATTATGAAATTGAGCTCTTCAAAGTGGATGCAGGAGGAACATCAAGAGAGCGGCTGACCTTTGATACCATCAAGAAGAATAACCCAGTCTGGGGGCCGGATGACACAATAGCATACATTTCATATGAAAACGTCACGTCCTCAGGGGAGAAAATCTTTGCGATCAACCAGGACGGGACAAACAAGAGACTGTTCGTTGATTCCGATTTCAAACAGCGAAGCCCTTCCTTCAGTCGTGACGGAAGCAAGTTCGCGTATGCGGCGATAGATGCTGCCGGTACTGTTCAAATCGCTCTGGGCGATGTGGCAGGGAGAATCGCAGGAACGCCGATTGCAGCGCCGACAATTGCAGAAGGGACAACAGTGGCCACTGCAACACCGGTCACGACGGTGGTCCAGACTCCAGAAGTCAAGGAAACTCCGGCTGCCAGTGCTCTTAAGGATGTCATAACAACTATGCTGATAATCCTGGCAATAATAGTTATAGCGATGATAGTGATCCTGGGAATTTCGAATCTTATTTCTAAGAAATGATCAGTCCACTTTGAACGGCAACAATCCTTTCCTCTTAATCCACCAGTAAGCCGCCCATGTAGAGATTATTGTGGATACAATGAGAAGGACGGAATACCATATTTTGTCCTGCGGTCCCATATTGAAAGCCGGGTTGCTGAATACAGTCGCCAGGGTATTTGGAACTAACACGGCGGTTCCAAGTATGGTAAGCCATGTCATCACAAGAGCAAGCCTGTTGTTCAATATCTGCAGCTGGTTGTTGTAGATGCTCTGGAGCACCTCAAGACCTGACGCCAGCACGTCCGACATGTGCTCGCTGAGCGCTATGTGCCTGTTCACATCGTCGGAAAGTATGCCCACCCGCGCCAGTAATTTAGGGCTGTCGGTTATGAGTTCCGCATCCCCATGTCGCAGTGAGTTGACCACATCAAGGGTAGCCCAAAGCGTATCCATGTAGCTTATGAGAGCATGCTTCATGTTATATATCTCTGGGGCGATCAGTCCTCTTGGAGTATTGGTGTCCAGGAGAATCTTGCTCAGCTCGTCCCCCTGGGCCTCTATCTCCCGCAAATGGTCAAAGTTCCTGTTAATGTTCTCATCGATTATTCTTGTAAGGACTATTGTTAATTTATCTTCAGGTATGAGATTGGGTTTTATTTTTCTCATGAAGGCATCTGCATAGCGGGAAAGACGGATAAAACGGTCCACATTCTCCTCATGGATCGTGACGATCAGGTCTTTTCTTATCAGAATCAGAACCGGGCTTATTAAGACATCGAATTTTTTTACAGCCACTGCAGGGAGCATCAATCCCATTTCGGTGTCGCGGTCTTCATAAGCAGACAGGTAATTGGAGATGACGGTGGGTACGAGAGAAGAGCTGAAACCAAGAGAAACCGCAATCATGTCCGCATCTTTTCTCATGTCCGTCACCGGAAAATTCAACCAGGCTACAGATGAGTCTTTAAGGAACTGGATAAATTCGTGCGGGTTATCGCCCATTAATTTTAACGGTTTTCCACCGGATACCGGGAGCGCCACGCAAAAGGCCCGCTTTCCATTGGTCTGAGGAACTGGAACCTGTTCTTTTTTTTCCTCGACTATCGTCTGAATCTCCTCGCTCATATAATAGTTCAGGTAGTATTATTATGAATGTATTAATCTTTCTATAGTTTGGATAGGGATTGTGTTTGAATTCAGGGAAAGATATTTGCTATAATAAAGCCATGTGTTTATTTCATGGAAAAAAAAAGTCCTTTTTTTACGGCATCGGCGGCTTCAGTTGTTTTTTTTATCATTTTTATTGCCTTGAAATATCTCGTCTCTGTAGAAAAAATCCTGGACTGGAAAGGAGCTTTGGAAGGAGCGGTTATTTTCTGGATAGTTATTTTTCTTGTACATCAGTTCTTTCTCAGAAGAACTGCCGATTAAAGAAATCCCAAGTTTTATATTCTTGATAACTCACTATGTTTTTAATGGTAACAATTAGTGCAAGGAAGAGGCTTGAATCCATAGAACGGGACGTTCTGCCCGCGATGTTCGTTGGGGTCTTGAACAAGGATGACGCATGGTTTGAACATACAATTAAGGAGACACTCCCAATGCTTGAAGCGCGTGCCCTGCGTCTGGCACAGGAATGTAAAAATGGCGGAGAATGTGGTAAAGATGAGGCGCTGTGCGATGAAGCCCACATCAAAACTGTTTTCGAAGAGACGCGCTCCAAGCTTGAAAAAGAGCATTTGACACGGGAATCCCGCACAAGGTTCTACCACTGAACCAATGTAACCTGGATCCAGGCCACTAACTATTTATCCCGCGGTTGCGATTATTCACTCATGCAGAGACAGCTTTCCAGGAAGGAGTTTGAAGAAGAGTATACCCTGTGGATAGAATCTGCTGCAAAGGACGTAGCTTTCGCAATAAGCCAGTTAAAGCCCCATGAAATAAAGAAAATTGTCAGCCTGAGCGAGCAGTACCTGGAGAAACCCGAATCCGTATACGGGACCGATGGCCTTGATGTCGTGAAAAAACTCGCCCCCGGGAAAATCCTGCTGCTCTCGACCGAAGCGGTGGTCTTCTCACAGAGCATCTTCGTTCCGATGCCGTGTGTTTTTGATTACGCCGTGGCGCTGAACAGGCGGTATTACCTGGGTTCATGGTACTCGATAATAACCCTGAATAGAATGTACCTGGAAGAAGCCAGTGAGAGCATGTTAAGATACACGCTTGAACATGAACTGCTCCAGAAAGAGATATACGAAGAGAACATGAGGAACGATGCTCGTAAATTCACGCCTGAGGAAAAGCGGAAAATCAGCGACCATACATTGGATAAAGCCATTGAAAGGAGCGGGATAACCCCCGATGAACTTGCAAAAGAAAAAAAACTCATGCTGAAAATCTCCCATGTATCTCCCCTTGTCCCAAAACCCTATGCTGAGACCGCACTTTATTGGTATGTTGAAAGAAACCTTGAAGATCTCAAATGTTTGGGTGAAGCCAGCATGACAGAAAAAGAGGATATGCTTGGAAGGAAATTGAATTCCGATTTCAAGGAATGGATTGATTTTTCCAGTGGTGTATACAGGATATTTTTATCGGATATTAAAAAAGAATTGAACTACTCGGATTATGGTTACGCATGAGAATCATAACAATCGCTGACACGCATATAAAGGATGGACCGATCAAGGGACAGATACCACCAGCCCTTATTGAGTTATTCAAAGAAGCTGACCTCTTGATCCACGCGGGAGATTTTGTCTCGAGGGATGTATATGAAGAACTCTCAGGCATTAAAAGGCTTGAGGCCGTGTATGGGAATATGGATGAAATGGCATTAAAAAATATATTGCCACGGCGTAAAGTCGTAGATATCGAAAACATAAGGATCGGAATCGTCCATGAGGCTGCCCTTTCTCTCCAGGATACCACGGGTGCGCGCTATATGGCAAAAGAAATGGGCGTGGATATCCTGGTATTCGGACATATACATAAACCTGTGATCGAAAAGTCAGATGTGCTCCTCGTTTGCCCCGGAAGCCCCACCGCCCCCAGATTATCAGAGCCGAGTGCTGTCGAATTAATTATAGATGAACGTGGCGTATCAGGAAAAGTCATCACGTTCGAGGGGGAGGGATGCAGTGCAATCCAGAGTGCCAGGTATTTTATGAAATAACCGATTTCTTTTGAGTAAACTATATCTCGTTCAGTTACCTAATAATGAAGTTTAACATGACCGATGATAAACTCTTAATAACGGAACTGGTACTGACCGCATATCTTTATAATGAGACAGATAGGCTCGGCATTGACGATCTTCCCCAGAAAATAAGGAAACACTACTGGGACGAGAATGAAAAAACCGTAAAGCGTCCCATATATGTCACAGAAGGGGACATAAAAACCATATACGGACTTGAGAATGTAAAGAGCAGCACTAAAGCATTGCCTTTCCTCGAATTCGAAGAGTTCGGTTCCCAGATTAAATTAACAGTTTTCGACCTTGCGGCAAAATGGTTCGCGAAGCACGCTGAAGGTGTTGACAATATCAACAGGAATCCGGTTCTTGCTTCTTTTTTTGAGAATTATGACTCGCTTCCTGTCAGCTACGAAAAGGCAAAGGCATCCAATATGCCGAAGGAGAGCGGAAGGGAATGGATTAACTCCCTCCTCAAAGGTATTGAATCTGAGAAGGGGGCAGAGGATACACTGAAACTAGTCCATATCGATGCCCCCGAAGACATCAAACAGAACCTGAAAGACCTTGTCCTGACAAAGGGACAGGAAGAAGAAATCGAGAAAATGTCAAAGGCTATCCAGTACCGTGACTACCTGAAACGCATCGGTCTTCGCGAAATAGGTAAACTGTTATTCGTAGGTCCGCCAGGTACAGGGAAAACCTCAACTGCCAGGGCTCTTTCCGGAAGACTCGGGATCCCGATCGTTGAGGTGAAACTTTCCCAGGTGACCGACCAATACCTCGGTGAGACTGCCAAGAACATAGACCGGGTTTTTGAACTATCAAAACGCCTGAGCCCCTGCATACTTTTCATAGATGAATTCGATTTTGTCGCTAAGGCGAGGGCTACGGATGAACACGCGGCACTGAAAAGGGCTGTGAATACGCTATTAAAAGCCATAGATGAGATAAGTCTGGTCGAGCATGGCGTTCTACTCATAGGCGCAACAAATCATCCTACGATACTTGACCATGCGGCCTGGAGGCGGTTTGACGAGATAGTGGATTTCTCGTTACCTGACAAGGATATGAGGAAAAGGATACTCGATATAGTACTGCGCCAAATCGAAGGAAGCTTTGATACCGCGGAGATCGCGGAAAAGACCGAAGGATATTCCGGCTCGGATTTGCGCCTGATAGTCAGGGAAGCTGTTCTGAACGGCCTCATAACAGAAAGAACTGTTCTTACGCAGCAGGATTTATTGCGGGGGGTCAACGAATTTAACAAGAGGATCCTGATTCGGAAAATGGATGAAACGGGATGAAGATAACTCTGCTTGGAACGGGCGATGCGGTCGGTACACCTAAGATCGGATGTTCATGCCCTACATGCATGGATGCGCATGCTGGAGGCAAAAGCAGAAGACTGCGGTTCTCAATTCTGGTCGAAAACGAAGACGGAAGAGTCCTTATTGATACCAGTCCTGACCTGCGATGGCAATTGCTGAAATGCAATATCAGCCATATTGACGGGGTGATCTGGACTCATCCGCATTACGATCATTTCGCAGGCTTTGGGGATTTCTACCGTGTTCAGAACAATGTCAATGTCTATGGGCTGAAAAGCACGATTGATTCTATACTGAGTTATCTCTATTTCATGAAACCGGTCAGGCATGATGTGGATTTTTTTGCACCGTTTGATTTAATCAAGCTTAAAATAACATTGCTGGAGGTCACGCATCCTCCCATTAAGGAATCTGCCGGTGTGGTCATTAGCGATGGAAAAAGTAAGATTGTAATTACCGGCGATACTTCCAGATTCATTCCTGAAAAAAGCCTCAAGTTGATGTTCGAGCCCGATCTCCTCATCGCAGATGCCATAATCCCTCCCAGAGGAAATATACCCAAGCACATGAATTCCAAGGATGCTATGGAACTTTCATCTTTCTTGAAAGCAAAGAAAGTTGTTCTTACACATTTGAGCCACAATTTCCCGCCCCATGACGAATCAATAAAAGAATGGCCTCTGGGGTACGACGGCATGGAGTTTGAGTACTGAACACTCGGCCCGTTGATCAATTTTTATGTAGTTGGGGTTTGCTTCCTTCCATGTGCGAAGAACGCGCCGTCTCTTGAAGCAACCGCACCCATATATCTTTCCCTAAATCCTTAAACTCTTTTTCTTCCATCTAGATTTTTCGACCATTAGTCAAAAGGTTTTTAAAGTATATTAATTTTATGGAAATATCAAAAAATATATAGACTATTAAAAAAACTCCACCATAGCCTTTAATTCCAGATTCTTATGCGGAAACTATATTAAATACACTAACATTAATGTGTTCACTTCTTCTGACTCAAGAACAGGTGAATGAAATTCCATCTGGGAAATAGCATGAGGGAAGTTAAAATCAAACAAAGGTAATAAAATGGAAACGACTGCTACCAACACGGCAACAAATTTTAATGTAAAAGACCTGACAGAAAATTCAAAAAATGTTAATGCTACCCTTAAAGTAATCGAAATCGGAGAGACTAAGGACATCCAATCAAAGTTTGGAGATAAACGCGTATGCGAAGTTAAAGTCGCCGACGCAACAGGAAGTATAATCCTCTCCTTATGGGATGACCAGATCGGAAAAATAGCGGTCGGGGATACTATATCGATTCAAAATGGTTATATTTCTGTCGTCAGGAACTCGATGCGATTGAATATCGGAAAATATGGAAAGATGCTGTTATCTGAAGAAGCGCTTACCGAAGTCAACACTGAGAATAATGTTTCGGACAGGCATGTTGAACAGCCCGAGCGAAAACGCAGCAGCTTCGGGGGTGGAGGCGGCGGCGGTTACGGAAGCATGTACGGCAGTGGCGGAAGTGACTTTGGCGGGTTCAGGCGCAGCGGATATGGCGGAGGAGGAGGCGGCCGCAGAGATTCCCGCGGAGGGGATAAAAAAGGCGGGCGCGGAAGAAGGTGAATGCCTTCCTTTTCTTTTTTATAATTACTTTTTATAGTCAGAATCGCTTCTAGTAATTAATGCTGGAAAATATTCCTGAGACATTTCTCAGCACTTCGAACAAAGAATTTCGGGTTCTCATTGCCATAGAGAACAAAATGAAATTCTATGAGTGGGTTCCGCTGGATGAGATAGTCAAGTTTACAACATTCGATGTAAAAGAAGTCGGGTTCATCCTATCCAATCTTGCAGAAAAAAAGCTTGTCCATAAGAACATACCTGGCTATGAAGGATACAGGATATACTTTGAAGCTTATGATCTGCTGGCCCTGAAAGCCCTGGTAAGCCGGGGGTCTGTCAATGCGATTGGAGATGTGGCGGGAGTAGGGAAGGAATCGCGCGTTTATAGCGCTACAAGCGGTATTACCAACAGGGAGGTCGTCATCAAGTTCCACAGGGAAGGCATGATGAGTTTTAAACAGGTCAAAGTAAAAAGGGGGCATTTATCCGGAAAAAAACATCTTTCATGGCTGTATGCCTCACGCCTTGCTGCAAAAAGAGAATACGATGCACTGAAGATCCTCTATCCCGAAGTGAGTGTTCCCGAACCGATAGATAATAACAGGCACGCTATAGTAATGTCCATTGCAGAAGGGCGGATACTTGCGCACACAAAAGTGGATGAACCTGAGTGGTATCTGGATGAGATATTGACCGCAGTAAAAAAAACCGCCCGGCTGGGGATCGTCCACGGGGACCTGAGCGAGTTTAATGTTTTCGTTAACCCATACGGATGTGAGATTATCGACTGGCCGCAATACATTACCCTTTCGCATCCGAATGCAAAGGAGATGCTTTACCGGGATATCGACAATGTCCTGACCTTTTTTGCGAAGAAATACAGGGTAAAAAGAGATATTCAGGGAGTGATAAACAGTATAATAGAGATATGGCCGAAAAAATAATCTTCGGGATAGACATAGCAAAAGGTTCTCTCAGGTCGAAAGAAAAGCCCGGATATGCGCTCGTGGTCCTGAAGGATGGTGAGGTCGAACACCACCGCATGGTAAGCCTGCATAAATTCCTGAGAATGGCCTGGAAAGAAAAACCTGATTTGATCGCGGTCGACAATGTTCATGAACTTGCTTCGGACAGGAATGAGCTCGTTTCACTTCTGCGGAAATTACCGGCAAGTACCAGACTCGTACAGGTGACCGGAGGTGAGCATCTCGAACCGCTGACAAAGCTTGCAAAGCAGCAGGGATTCTCATTTGACAGGTTTGACCCGAATGCTGAAGCTCTTGCCTGCGCCCGGCTTGCAGAACTGGGAATCGGGCATGAAGTTTCCGCATTTGAGGATAAGACAACGATCAAAGTGAGCAGGGGAAGATCGCTTGGAAAGGGGGGGTGGAGCCAGAATAGATACAGGCGAAAGGTGCACGGATATGTGAGGCAGAAAGCCAGGGAAATTGAGGATTATCTGAATGAACAATCAAAGCTTCGGGGATTCACGTACTCGCAAGATGTGGTCGAACGTTTCGGGGGATATTCAAAAGCCGAATTTTTTGTGGATGCGCCGCGGCGCTCCCTTCATATCAGTTCGGGCAAGTACGGGGATGTGCAGGTGAGCGCAAAGAGTATTGAACGTGATACTCTGGCGTTTAAACCTCTAACCACAAGGAAAAGGGATTATATTATTGTAGGAATAGATCCAGGCACCACAACCGCAATTGCTGTGCTCACACTTGAGGGGGAGTTGAGAAGGCGACACAGTTCAAGGACCATCTCGATACCTGAGGTTATAGAGATGATCGCTGAGGAGGGGAGACCGCTCATTATTGCAAGCGACGTGTTTCCCACTCCGAACGCTGTGGAAAAAATCCGCCGCGCATTTAATGCGGTACCGGGTTCGCCTGATGATATTATCACGACAGAGGATAAGATAGAATTTGCCAGACAGTATGAATATTCAAATCCCCATGAACGTGACGCCATAGCTGCTGCAGTATCCGTGTATCGCAAGAATAAGAACAAGTTTGAACAGATCAAGAAAAAGCTCCCACCGGGAATTGATGCAGATGAAGCGATCGCCCTCGTGGTCAGGGGCAAGTCCGTTGATGCTGTGATCTCAGAACTTACAAGAAAAGAGACAAAAGTTGCGCAAGCCGGGGTGGTCAAAGAAAAACCCGGGGAGGGAGAACTCCATTTAAGGGAATTGCTCCGAAGATATGAAGAAAATATCGAGGAAATGAAAAGGTACCAGGATGAGCTGAAAAACGAACTTGGGTCAAGGAAAAACGAGATCCAGGGATTGGAAGAATTGATCGGACGGCAGCGAAATCAGGTATATAAAGAGCTTAAAAAGGAAAAGGCGATCAGGATCCGCGATAAGGAAATCGCAAGCCTGCGCGGGAAAGTTTCTGAGAACAATAAACGGATCTCATTCTTGAACGAAAGAATAAATAAGTTGAAACATGTAAGACGGCTTGAGATCAGCGGACGAGTTCTCCCCGTGAAAATCATCCAGGCTTTTACAAAAGATAGCATCCTCAGGACGCGTGAACAGTTCGGGATCAATAAAGACGACCTCATTCTCCTTAAAGACGCAAGCGGAGGAGGTTCGATGACCGCCAGGATTCTTGCCGACCTCGCGGTGCGTGCTGTGATAATCTGCAATGAGATGTCGCATGCAGCGGAAGAAGAGCTGTTTAAGCTGAAAATTCCGGTGCTGTCATCAAAGGATGTAAAGATCAGTTTTGATTCGGCGGAGGAGATGGCCGTGATAGATCCTGAGGAGATAAAGAATGCGATCGAAGGATGGAATAAGAAGGCAGAGGAGAAGCGAAAGGCTGATAAAGAGGAGTGGCTCGCATCGCTTGTGGATGAGTACAGGAGCGAGAGGAGGCGTGCCGTGAAAAGTTCGGGAACATGAGCGTTCAGAGAAGCTTCAAATGCCCTGTTATCTTATCAAGTTCGCCGGCTTCCGCAGGACCGATGCCCAATACCGTGACCGTTCCAGGGGGCACTTCTGTAAGTCCCGCATCCTCGATCAAAGCCGTAGACAGACCATGCTTTCTAGCTATCTCCTTTAATTCAAAAAGTTCCCGCAGCGTGTTTACTCTCAATACGACTTTTTTTTGTCCCCCTTCCTTCCATGCCTCTCGGACATCCCTTCCTGCAAAATCAGAAGCTGAGACAGCGGCATGTGCTACCTGGACAGCAAGTTTGCCTTTTGAGAGCTTGAGATCATCCCGCACAACGATGCACTGTTTGTATTCTGGCATGTCCAGTAAGAATTATTGAGGCTCGGGTTTGTTTAAAATAAGCATTCCCTTATCATCAAATTTCAGGGTATCCTTTTTTTCAAACCACTCTTTTCCAAACTTCCGGGATTCTTCCATGTCAAAATCACCCACGACAATTTTTTCTGCGTTGGTCTGGATTTTTTCAAGCGGGATGGAAGAATAACTATCCGATTTCTTTATTATGAGCCTTCCCCTTTCAACAGCAACACTTTCACCTATTTCAGCCCCGTTTTGGACCACGAACTTTCCCACATAATTATGGATTTTGACTTTGTCTTCTTTTCCCGGAGCATACGTCCGGTCTTTTTTCTTAAAAAATTTTGAAACCTTATTGATGAGAGACATTAGTTACTTATTCGCTTATTCTAAAATAAATATGTTGGTATAGATAATACACCCTGTGAGAATTCAAATTTATTCAAGCGTTCGCAGAACCCAGCAAAAGAGCAAGAAGGATGAGCAACAATCCAAGTATCAATCCTGTTCTTTGATCTATATGTATTTGTGGTGGGAAATAATACTTTAACTTTTTCATGTACCAGCCTCAAGATCTCCATCACAATATAGTATATTCGTAGATTTATATCTTTCTATGAATTATTCAAAAATCTTATTTCTGATCCTGACTTCAGTGACATAAGTAATAGAAATCACACTTTCATTGCTTTCCTTTGATGCAGATCAAAAGCCCGCAGGAAAAGAAGCGGGAGAGATAAGATTAAAGAGGTAAAACAAACTCTTATAATGAAATAGATGAAAGAAAAGTTGCATATAGGTACCATGGGCTGGAGCTACGATTTCTGGACTGGCAGTTTCTATCCTGAGAATACCAGTGCTGGAGACCTCCTTCATGAATATGCGAAGGTTTTTAATACAGTCGAGATAGACAGCACGTTTTATCGAATACCCTACGCGGAAACGGTCAAGAAATGGAATATGCAGACACCAAAGGATTTTACGTTCTCGGCAAAATTCCCCAGGGTAATAACACATGATAAAATGCTGAAGGATTGCGAAAGAGAAATGGAGGTCTTCATCGAACACATGTCTTTGCTGGAAGATAAACTCGGGCCGATGCTTATGCAGTTCCCGGCGGGATTCAAACCCGATCAATTCGATATCCTGAAGGAGTTCCTGTCCATTCTGCCTGCAGGATACCGCTATGCTTTGGAGGTGAGAAATAAAAAATGGCTTGAAGAAAAATTTTATGATTTGCTCAGGGATCATGGAGTGGCATTGGTCTGGATAGACGCCTCATCGATGCCCAGGATAGATACTTTGACTGCTGATTTCACTTACATAAGATGGGAGGGGGATAGGAAAACAATAAACGGGATGCTCGGAGAGGTGGAAAAAGATAGGAAAAGTGATATAAGCCTTTGGGCAGAGCGGATCAGAAGATTGACGGGAGAGTCTATTGAAGTTTTTGGATATTTCAGTAAATATTATTCAGGCTTTCCACCTGAAGATGCCAGAATGCTGCAAAGTTTTTTGGCCGTTTAATTTCTAAAAGTTTCATCCTTATTCAAAAGACCTAGACAACTACGACAGTTATGAGTGTGTCTCCGGGATCCTTCCAAGGGCCTCATCGATTTCGCAGGCAATCTGAAAGGGTACTCCCACTACAACTTCATCATCCGGGTACTTGCTGTGTTTTCGCGAGCCTTTGCAGCCAAGAGATATCCCTAACCTCCCCTGTGTCGGACTTGATGTGCAGTCACTGCAAATCGAGGCTATACCTCCGGTTTTAATTTCAACAGGTATACCGCTGCTGTACGTGTAAGCCTGGATGAGCCTCATCGCCCTCTCAGGTTTCAGGAAAAGTATAAGAATATCGAAATCTTCTCCTGAGTAAGGGGTTATTTTTATTGAGGTTCCTTTTCTTGAAAGTCTATTAAGATTAGAAACCGCCCTTTTTATTGCCTCCTCGTCCCTGTATCTCCCTGAGCTATAATAATAATCCCCCGGGCTTTTTTCTGTTTCTCCCAGCACATACGCCCCTACACTGCATCCCTGGTTTTTTATAAAAAACGACTCTCCGGACCTGGCTTTCTGTATCAATTCGCAATACAATAAAGCGGATTCAATTCCCTCTTCTTCGGTAAAAAGAACCGCGACTGGTTTGCCTGAGCCCATTAATGCCGGGATGCGATGTAACATATGTGTTAATTGTATCAGTGATTAAAAGGGTTTTGCAGGAAAAGTACCCGCAACCTTCCCATATCATGCGATTACGGAAACCATTTCTCGCGCCATGCACTTTTTTTCCGGGATTTCAAAATCAACCTGTTCAATAGGGATAGAAAAAAGTACTATTTTGAAACCGTTATTTTTGATATAGAGCATCTCGATTTCCTTTCCAGCGAAACCAGCCTTCAACAATTTTATCCTTTCTTCTCGAGTTCCCAATATTAAATCTACTTGACAAGGTCGTTTATTAGAATCCATCATTATCTATATGAGTATCATGTAGATTAATAGTTTTCGCTGTAAGATTAATAAAAATTAATATATAAAATCAAAAATGTGCTTGGGTTTAAAATCCGGTTTTTGATAAAGGTTCAATGGGCCAACGTCGTCAGCCCATCAACATATCCGGCTTTCCGCGCAGCCACATTAATAGTTCCCGTGCTTGCGGCATTAAGCAGCAGTGTTACCTGTCCTGCTGAATTCGTCATGCCGTCCATCCCGATCCCGCCGCCTGATACGCTAACACTTGCTCCGCTGATAGCCGAACTTCCGCTCATAACCGTGAATGTTACGTACGTTGGCACACCGTTTGTGATATTTGATGGTGCCGCGCTAACACTCAACGTCTGCTGCCCGGTCGCGCTTATCTGTGTACTTGCACCAGAGTATCCTGTCTTGCTTACGGACGCAGTTATTGTTCCCGAAGATGTGGAATTGACCATCAATATGACCTGCCCATTCTGATTTGTGACACCGTTACCGCTCGCTGCGCCGCTGAGCGTGACATTGGCTTCGCTTATTAAATTGCTGCCGCTCGTGACCGTGAACTGCACGTAGGTTTGAAATCCCGCCGTTATAGATGCCGGACTCGGGGATATTGATAATGACTGTGTGCCTGCCGAGGTTATCGTGGTCGAACCGCTGGCATATCCTGTCGCAGTTGCTGAGACGGTTATTGTTCCTGATGACTGCGGGGTGAACTGGATGATGACTTTCCCATCCTGGTTTGTGATCCCACTTCCAGATGCTGGACCGCCAAGTGATACCCTGGCATCAACCACAGGCGAGCCCCCAGCCGTTATCGTGAACATGACAAATGCAGGGACACCGATAGTAACAGAACCCTGGCTCGCCGATACGCTCAATGTCTGCTGACTCGTTGAGCTTAAGGTCGTTGAACCCTCTGCATATCCAGCCTTTCTGGCGGCTGCAACGATCTGGCCTGTGTTCGGGGCATTTATTTGATGGATTATCTGACCATTTGAGTTGGTTAACCCATCCAGAGATACCCCTGCGCCTGAAATGTTCACTTCGGCTTCATCAACGGGTCTGCCAATGCTTGTGATGGAAAATGTCACATACGTGGCTGTTCCGGAGGTAATTGAGGCGGGTGAAGCGCTGATTACCAGTCCCGGCGTTGCCGTGATATACGAAGTAGCATTTCTAAATCCTTTCTTTTCAGCTGTAACATTGATGACGCCGCGCGTAGAGGCATTGACCAAAAGTGAGAGCATTCCTTCAGAATCCGTAATACCGCGCGCATTTCCAGAATCATCCAGCGTTATGTTAGCGTTACTCGCTGTTGCATCATTGCCGAATGTGAAGAAGGTAACACTGGTAATCTTTCCAACACTTATGTTAGTGGGTATGCTCACCACATACAACTGCTGGGATTCCGGCCATACCACGTCTCTTACAATGCCGTCAAAGGCAAATCCCGCTATTATTCCTCCGATCAACGCGATTAAAATAAAACTTCTTGTTTTTCGGTCGTCATCGTATCCACGAATAGTACCATCCTCCGATTAACCTGTTTATTACAAGGTAGATAGATATAAAGATTCCCGGCTCAAAATCACGTCTCCAAGGTGATAACTATCACGATTATATATTTTATTCGTATAAGTACGAACCAAAACACTTAATATTCATGACATCGTTTATTTGGACAAGAAGGAATTAGATGGAAAAAACTACTCCAGACAAACCCATCCAGGTAAGGGTATTTCCGCAAAGACTGTTACAACCAGAGACTGCGGAAAAAGTTTTGAACGAGATCGATAAGACAAAAGGTGTAATCAGGATGCTCATCAATGGGAAAAATCTGCCCAGAAAAGTCACATGCGGACCCGGTACTGGTGCAGACGTGAACCATCCTGACAGGAAGGTCATCCATGTCGGAGATTGCGCTTTGGAATTGCATATCATAGTTGGAGAGATCCTTGTGGAGGTCGAGAAGGAAAGCGTTGTGGAAGATGTGAGGGCAGCATGCGAACGGTCGCTTCCATTCTCCTTTGAGTTCAAGAGAGGGCATTATATTAAAAGAAGACCCACACTGACAGATTTCGGCAAATACGGGTTCAAAAGCAAGACAGATGAAAGGATCAACCTTGAAGACGAAAGGCTGCTTGGTCTGGTAGACCCTCATGCAAAAGCGGAAAATAACCTCTGTATTATCCGGGCAGAGGAAGAAAAATAGATTATAATAATATGACAAGATATGTCAAAAGAAAAACGGCGGACAGACTTCACTGCACTTACAGTGCAATAATAGATGTCTTTGAGCTTGAAAACAACAGAGAACCCACGAGTCAGGAATTGAACAACATTATAATTGCGATAGGAGACCGTGGAGCCATATCAAAGTAACATTATTAATAATTATGCTCCATTATTAATAATGATGCTCTGCATCGTTAAAAATCGAAATCTTTAAAACCAATTATATCTTCTAATCATTAAGAAAGTTATAAACCATAGAAATGCTGGAGGGTACAAACGAGTAACGTCCAAGTCTGTTATCAGTGCGGCAAATGCACATCCATATGCCCCATGCGCCGAGTCTCAAAAACATCTCCGCGCAGTTCTATTTATAATTCCAATGTCTACGGGCATGAAACAAAGGACATCTGGACATGCCTCACATGCGGATTATGCCCGCAGGAGTGTCCACAGCAGGTGGATTTCTTAAGTTTCATAAAGGAGGAAAGGGAAGGGAAGCAGCCCCTTGAGGTAGCACACCTCGGGGTTTTCACGGAATTTGCGGAATTGAGTTCCAAACTTGATGGGAACAAACCTGAAAACAAATCCGATTCAAAATATGGTTACTTCCCCGGATGTGTGGATTCGCTGGGTTTATTCCTTCACGATGTCAAAACCGATTTTGGGGAGATAACCACCTCATCGCTAAAGCTTCTTGGAAAAATAGGCATAGAACCCCGGATCATGCAGATGAAGTGCTGCGGTCATGATGTGCTATGGCAGGGGAAAAAAGATGTTTTTGACAGGCTTAAAAATCACAATACCAGATATCTGAAAGATAGTGGTATCGAGACCCTTATCACAAGCTGTGCCGAATGCTACCGCACTTTATCGAAGGATTACGATCTTGGTATCAGGGTGATCCATATAGCCGAACTCCTGGACAAGCTTGGAATGAAGATAAACTCGGAAGTGACCTACCACGACTCATGCAGGCTTGGGAGACATATGGGCGTGTATGATGCGCCCCGAAATGCTCTTTCCGCGAACGGTGCGAAAATAAAAGAGATGGATCATTCAAAGGAGAATGCCCTTTGTTGCGGGGTGAGCAGTTTCATGAATTGCAATGAGCAGACAAAAGCCCTGCGAATAGCCCGTATGGATGAAGCTGAGGCGACAGGTGCAAAAACGTTGATCACAACCTGTCCAAAATGCCTTGCGCACTTTAATTGCCTTAAGAATGAAAAGGATGCCGTGAAGAAATATGATCTTGATGTTGTCGACCTGAGCGTGTTCCTTGCTCGACAATTGGATGAACCCATCAAGAATGACCAGATATCTGCGGGTTTATCAAAACTGGAGGCTGGCGAATGATAAAGACAAGCGAGCTTGATCCTGATTTCAAATATGAAATTGCAAACGAGGCGGGCGGAGAAAATATCAAGAAATGCTTCAACTGCACAGGCTGCACGGTGGGCTGTCCCGTGACCGAGATTGACAAAGGATACAATCCGAGGATGATACTTCGGAAAGCTCTCCTCGGTATGCGAAAAGAAGTCCTGACCGACGATTCAATCTGGCTTTGTGCGTCATGCTACATCTGCTACGAACGCTGCCCTCAGGATGTCAAGATAACAGAGGTCATTGGAGCTATACGGGCCATAGCCCAGCGCGAGGCAAAAGCCGGGAAGATAATAATCAATAATCCCAAACCTGTCTTTGATAATCTTTTTATTGATTCAGTCAAAAAGAACGGCAAATGGTACGAAGCCGGGGTGAGCGGTACGTTCATGCTGAAAACCAAAGGTATCGGAGGGGCAATTGGCTACGCTCCTATGGGACTTGGTTTGTTCAGGAAAGGGAAATTGAGCATTCTTCCGCATAAAATAAAAGGCACTGACCAGATTAAACGCATCTTTGAGGAAGTGGAGAAAAAATGAAGCTTGCCTATTATCCCGGTTGCACCCTTCATGGCACTGCGCGCGAATACGATGCATCCACAAAAGGAGTGTGCAAAGCGGCAGGCATAGAGCTTGTTGAAATAGAGGACTGGAACTGCTGCGGCGCGCTTGAGGCGATATTTGATAAGGAACTGTCCATGGGTCTTTCTGCGCGCAATAACATGCTGGCACAAAAAACAGGTCTTGACCTTGTGATACCATGCAGCATCTGCTCGCACAACCTTTCAAGGGCCGACAGCGCCATGAAACAAGACGGAGCCTTCAGGGCAAAGATAGAAAAAGCACTCGGAGAAAAATATAATGGTATTAAGATCAAGCATCTTCTGGACGTTGTGGTAAATGATGTGGGAGTGGATGCGTTATCCAGGAACTTCAAAAAAACTCTGAAAGGCATCAAAGCCGTGCCCTACTATGGATGTCTTCTCGTCCGCCCCTCCGAGGTATCAAAATTCGATAACCCCGAAAACCCGATGTCTCTTGATAACCTTATCAAAGCTACAGGTGCTGAATGTCTCCCTTTCACCCAGAAGACTAAATGCTGTGGCGGGAATCTCCTGATGAGCAAACAGGACTATGCATTCATACTTACAAAGAAACTCTTCGATGAAGCAAAAGCTGCAGGCGCTAACTGCATCGTTGTGGCATGTCCCATGTGCCATATGCTGCTTGACGGCCAGCAGAGCATGATAGAGAAGGCACATAACACTGTTATCGATATGCCTGTTCTTTATTTCACCCAGCTTATCGGCCTTGCCATGGGTTTGAGCGAAAAAGAGCTTGAACTTGACAGGAACATGGTGTCGCCTGCCAGGCTCATGGAATCCATCGGGAAAGTAAAGCCCGAAGAAAAGAAGGTAGAGACCAAAGGCGAAAGTAAACTTGAAGCGGAAAAAGAGGTGGCAGAATGAAGGGCTCGGTAGCGGTCGTAGGTGGAGGAATAGCAGGCATCCAAGCTGCCCTTGACCTTGCAGACAGCGGCTTCAAGACCTATCTTATAGAATCAAGACCGAGTATCGGGGGAACGATGGCCCAACTCGACAAGACCTTCCCGACGAATGATTGCGCCATGTGCATACTTTCTCCCAAACTCGTTGAGACCGCAAGACATCCTAACATCGAATTGCTCTCATACAGCGATGTAACATCCATCACCGGCAAAGCCGGGGATTTCAATGTAAAAGTGGTTAAAAAAGCTCGTTATGTTGATGAGACAAAATGCACGGGCTGCGGCACATGCACTGAGAAATGCCCCTCGAAAGTGGCGGATGAATATAATGCAGGAATGAGCAAGCGCAAATCCATCTATATTCCATTTGCCCAGGCGATCCCGAGAGTGGCGACGATAGATTCCGCTCATTGTTTGTATCTCACAAAAGGGAAATGCGGCGTATGCAAGAAGGTATGCGGGCCAAAAGCAGTGGATTATGAACAGAAAGATAAAGAGATCGAACTCAACGTAGGTTCCGTAGTCCTCGCAACGGGCTTTAAACCCTTTGACCCCTCAGTTCTGAGGCAGTACAGGTTCGACCATCCAGATGTAATTACATCGCTCCAGTTCGAGCGTCTCCTGAGCGCAAGCGGCCCCACGCAAGGCCATGTGACAAGGCAGTCAGACGGCAAAGTCCCGAAAAAGATCGCATTCATACAGTGCGTTGGCTCCCGCAATCCGCGCATCAACAGGAAACACTGCTCCTCGGTGTGCTGCATGTATGCCACCAAGGAATCCATAATCGCAAAAGAGCATGACCCTGAACTGGATATCACGATTTTCCACATAGACATACGCGCCTTCGGCAAGAACTTTGAGGAGTTCTACAACAGGGCACGGAGGGAGTACGGCATCAAATACATTAATTCCAGGCCACCTGAAGTTATCGTAGATTCGAACAATGCTTTATCTTTGAAATACGAAGATTTCAATACAGGGGATCTGGTGAACCGGGATTTCGACATGGTAGTGCTCTCGATCGGCCTTGATCCCGCAGATTCGACCCGTAATATTGCCCAATCTTCCGGCATTGCACTTGATGATTTCGGGAATATTGCCACAAGCATTGAAAACCCCGTGGAGACGAGCGTTGCCGGGGTATATGTCTGCGGCGTGGCCCAGGGGCCGAAAGATATTCCCGACACCGTGGCCCAGGCAAGCGCAGCGGCATCCAAGGCTGCAGCGTTATTATCCGGTGAAAGGGGAACCCTTATTAAAGAGAGAAAGTTCCCTGTAGAGAAGCCGCTTTCTCCCGTGCCTCGCATCGGCGTTTTCGTCTGCCACTGCGGGATAAACATAGGAAGCGTTGTCAATGTCCCAGCCGTCGTAGAGTATGCAAGAACGCTGCCCGGTGTTGCGCATGCGCAGGAAATGCTGTACGCATGTTCCTCAGACTCCCAAGTCACGATAAAAGATGCTGTCGCAAAGAACGATCTTAATCGTGTTATCGTGGCATCATGTACTCCGCGAACCCACGAGCCTCTTTTCCAGAATACATGCCGCGAGGCAGGACTTAACCCGTATCTTTTCGAACTTGCCAATATCCGCGAGCACTGCTCCTGGGTACACATGAAAGAGAAAGAGAAAGCCACCGAGAAGGCAAAGGGGATCGTGCAGATGGCAGTTGCAAAATCAGCCCTTTTCCAGCCTCTATACAAGCAAAAAGTGTCGCTTATCAACAATGCGCTAGTTCTCGGCGGCGGGGTGGCCGGTATGACAGCTGCGCTCGATATTGCCAATAATGGTTATAATGTGACCCTTGTCGAGAAGGAAAAGGAACTTGGCGGGATGCTCCGGGAAATGACCGAACTATACGATGGAAAGAAACCTGCAGATGTGCTAAGAGACCTTATCAAGAGAGTTGATGAGAATAAGAAAATCAAGATCGTAAATGAGGCCAAACTCATGAAGGTGGAAGGCTATCTTGGTAACTTCAAGGGAGTTGTGCTTTCAAAAGGAAAAGAAATACCAGTTGACTTTGGGGCGGCCGTTGTTGCAACGGGCGCACGGAACTTTGAGCCTTCCGGATTGTTCAATTATGGCAAGGATAGCCGTGTGGTCACGCAGGCGCAGCTTGAAAAAATGCTTGGAAAAAGTATTACAGCAAATACTATCACGATGATCCAGTGCGTCGGGGCGCGAAATAAAGAGCGTGAATACTGCGGGCGCACATGCTGCGTGGATGCGGTGAAAAACTCAATAAGGATCAAAAAAGGGAAAAGCAGCGCAAACGTCTATGTGCTTTACAGGGACATGAGGACGTACGGAGTGATGGAAAAGCTTTACGAGAATGCAAGAGACCTTGGCGTAATATTCATTAAATATGATGCGGAAAATCCCCCAAAAGTTCAGGGCAGTTCAGTTGTCGTGCATGATTCCATGCTCAACGATGATATCGAGATCGCTTCAGATCTTGTGGTCCTGAGCACACCTCTCGTTGCGGGCGAGAACGAAGAGATTAACCAGCTATTCAAGATACCTCTTGATAAGAACAAATTCTTCCTGGAAGCCCATCCCAAGCTTCGCCCGGTGGATTTTGCCACTGACGGCGTATTCCTGTGCGGGAGCGCCCAGGCCCCGAAGCTCATGGATGAAGCCATATCGCAGGCAAGCGCCGCTGCATCCCGTGCCTGCACAATTCTATCCCGGAAGTTCATCGAGACCGAGGGCGCGATATCCGTTGTGAATGAGGCAAAATGCATAGGATGCGGAACGTGCGTTACTATGTGTCCATATAATGCACCATCGCTGCAGGATGTGACGGTCAAAGTCGAAGAGGTCACTTACACCACTAAGAAATCGCGCATCAATCCTGCTGCGTGCAAGGGCTGCGGCTCTTGCGCGGCTGCATGCCCCGCTGGAGCAATCACAGCCCAGCATTTCTCATCAAAAGAGATAGGTGAGGCGATCAATGCATTTGATAAGGGCGTAAAGAGCATTTCCATCGGCGTTGTGGAGGTAACGGTATGAGCGCAGAAGCGGCGTCAGGCGCGCAGGCGGGAAATGGCTGGGAGCCGAATATCCTGGCATTCTGCTGCAACTGGTGTTCATATGCTGGCGCAGACCTTGCGGGCGTGAGCAGGTTCCAGTATCCTCCGACTGTGAAGGTACTCCGTGTTATGTGCTCAAGCCGGGTCGAACCCGCATTTATCCTGAAAGCATTGAAAGACGGAGCAGACGGAGTGCTCGTGGCTGGATGCCATATCGGTGACTGCCACTACATCGACGGGAACAAGAACGCAGAGGTCAGGATAAATAATACAAAGAAAGCACTGGCAAAACTGGGGTTTGATAAAAGGCTTCGGCTTGAGTGGATCTCTGCCAGCGAAGGATTACGATTCTCAGAAGTTATTCGAGATTTTACAGAAGAGATCAAGAAATTGGGGCAAAACCCTGTCAAGGAAGTGAAGAAATGAGCGATGGTACTGAATCAAAAAGTACTGATATTAAGAAGGATAGCGATGAAAAACGGGTAGGCGTTTTTGTATGCGAATGCGGCGTGAACATAGGCGGTGTTGTTAACACAAAAGCTGTTGTTGATTATATTGGAACTCTGCCCGGCGTAAAGGTCACTTCCGTCAACAAGTTCACGTGCTCTGATTCCGGACAGGCCGACATCCAGCAGAAGATAAAAGAGTACAACCTCAATCGTGTTGTGGTTGCGGCATGTTCGCCAAAGACACACGAACCCACATTCCGCGCATGTATCGAGCAGATGGGATTGAACCAGTACTTCCTTGAATTCGTGAATATCAGAGACCACTGCTCATGGATACACATGTGGGAAAAGGAGAAGGCCACAGAGAAAGCCAAGGATCTCGTGCGCATGGGTGTTGAGCGCGCAAAATTGCTTGAACCCCTCCAGGCAAGCGAAGTACCGGTCACTGACAAAGCCCTTATCATCGGTGCGGGTGTGGCAGGAATGCAGGCTGCGCTTGACCTCGCTGACATGGGATTCCAGGTGTACCTGGTCGAGAAGGAGCCCTCAATCGGCGGCAGGATGGCACGCTTTGACAAGGTGTTCCCCACGAACGACTGCTCCATCTGCATCCTTGGTCCGAAGATGGTGGAAGTGGCAAGGAACAAGAATATCAAGATAATGAGCTATTCAGAAGTGAAAGCCGTGGACGGTTATGTGGGCAATTTCAATGTGAAGGTCGAGCATAAACCCAGATACCTTGATATCGCCAAATGCACAGGCTGCGCCAAATGCAGTGAGGTGTGCCCAGTTGAGGTGCCCTATGATTTCAACGAAGGACTTGGCACGCGAAAAGCGATCTTTGTTCCCTTCCCCCAGGCTGTGCCGCTGCGCGCCGTTCTTGATAAGGAGAACTGCATTTCATGCAAGGCATGCGCAAAGGCGTGCGAGCGCGGCGCGATAAATTATGATATGCAGCCTTCGTATACTGATCTTAACGTGGGCGTCATAATAGGGGCGGTCGGCTTCAAGACCTACGATCCCGAGCCCAGGCACGATTTCGGGTACGGATTATATGATAATGTCATCACTGCAATGGAATTTGAAAGATTACTTAATGCCGCAGGTCCAACGGGCGGGCACGTCGTTCGACCTTCGGACTGCAAGGAACCGATACGTGTTGGATTCGTGAACTGCGTTGGCTCGAGGGATAAGGCTACCAATATTTACTGTTCTGGCGTGTGCTGCATGTACACCATCAAGAACGCGCAGCTGCTGAAAGAAAAGCGCCCGGAGACAGACCATACGATAATGTACATAGATATCAGGACACCCTTCAGGGGTTACGAGGAATCGTATAACAGGTCTCGAAACCTGGGCGTGAAGTTCCTTCGCGGAAGACCTGCGGAAGTGAAGGAAGACCCGGTTACAAAGAACATCAAGGTGCGTGTCGAGGATACGCTGGCAAATGATATTCGCAATCTTGAATTCGACCTTCTTGTCCTCGCCACGGGTATTGTACCGAATGAGGGCATAAACCAGATCCAGCAGTTATTGAAATTATCGAAAGCGGCTGACGGCCTGCTCATGGAAGCCCATCCAAAGCTGCGGCCCGTGGACACCACCATCGATGGAGTGTTCCTTGCAGGCGTTGCATCAGGACCAAAGGACATTCCCTATGCGGTCTCCCAGGGCAGCGCATGTGCAAGCCGTGCAACAATACTGCTCAAGAACAAGAAAGCCATAACAGAAGGCATCACTGCCGTCGTTAATCCGGATGTATGCGTGGGATGCGGTGTATGCATACCCATGTGCCCGTTCCAGGCCATAAAGATGGATGAATCGATCGGTAAGGCAAATGTCATGAAAGCACTTTGCAAGGGCTGCGGGACGTGCGTGACAGCATGCCCGACCGGTGCGCTCGAGCAGAGCCACTTCAAGAACGAACAGGTGCTTGCTCAGGTCAAGAACGTGTTCAAGTTCCAGGAGGTAGCAGCATGAGTGCTGCTGAGAAGCCCACGGTGGCGGGGAACGGCTGGGAACCCAAGATCGTGGCGTTCTGCTGCAACTGGTGCTCCTACGGGGGCGCAGACAGCGCGGGCATGGGGAGATTCCAGCAGCCACCGTCCACAAGGATCATACGAGTCATGTGCTCAGGCAGGATAGACCCGCTTCATGTGTTCAATGCGTTCCTTGAAGGTGCAGATGCTGTTTTGGTCACGGGATGCCACATAGGGGATTGCCATTATGTCAATGGCAACGATAAGACAAAAATAAAATACAAATTCCTTGAAAATGTGGTGCGGGAATTGGGAATCGAGAAAGAGAGGCTCCAGCTTAACTGGATATCTGCTAGTGAAGGGGAGAAGTTCGCTAATTTCATCCGCGATGTCACGGAGCAGATAAAAAAGATCGGGCCAAGCCCGCTTAAACCAGAGGGGGTAGCCTGATGCAAAAAGGTGAGATGTACGTGGGCTGGTCAACAAAAGAAGAGGTCAGGAGCCGGGGAGGCTCGGGAGGTCTTGTAACCTCAATGCTGGCGGCGGCGCTTGAAAAGAAGCTTGTGGATGCTGTTGTAGTACTTAAGAAAATAAATGAGTTCGAGGCTGTTCCGATCATCACCTCTGATGTCAACGAAGTATTGAACTCTGCAGGTTCCCTGCACTCTGTTCCGAGCAACTTTGCAAAGTTGATCGCGAATAGAGATTTGAAAATAGCACTTCCTGCCAAGGGATGTGATGTACGCGGAATAATCGAGCAGGGCAAGCGCAATGCGGTAAATCTTAATGATACGTTCATCGTGGGATTGAACTGCGGAGGATCGATGCATCCTGTCGTAACCCGCGAGATGCTTGAAGTGATGTACAAGATAAAACCCGAAGATGTTCACGGTGAAGAAATTGAGAAAGGGAAACTCATCTTCGAGACAAAGGATGGAAAAGAGCATGCAATTACCATCGACGAACTTGAAGAGAAAGGATACGGAAGACGCGAGAGCTGCCGATATTGCACGATAAAGATCCCCGGCAACGCCGACATTGCCTGCGGCAACTGGGGCGTCACCGGAGACCTTGTTGGCAAAGCCACATTCGTTGAAATAAATTCTGAAAAGGGGGCAAAGCTCCTTCAGAATGCCATCGACGCCGGATATGTACAAGTGCAGAAGCCAGATGAGAAAGGAGTTGCAGCACGTGCCAAGATAAAAGGCGTGATGGAAGGTCTTGGAAAGAAATGGAAGGATAAGGTCTTTGTCCCGATCGATAACAGGCTCGATTATTTCAGGAAAGAGCTTGAGCACTGCATAGACTGCGGGGCATGCAAGGCTGTGTGTCCCACCTGCTCATGCGGCGATATTTCAAAGTGCACGGAGTATCATTCAAGAGGCGATGCCTACAAGATGTCCATGTATCACCTTGTGCGCTTCTTGCATCTTGCTGACTCTTGCATCGGGTGCGGGCAGTGCAGCGATGTATGCCCGGTGGACATACCGCTTACAAGGCTGTACAGACGCTTTGCAAATCCTGTGCAGGAGCAATTAAAGTACGAGCCCGGAATGGATCTGAGGAAGCCACCATACTTTGAAGCAAAGCTGGAGGTCTGAGACATGAACGTATATTCAACCATATGCCCGGGCTGCAATTTCGGCTGCGGTCTGTATATCCGCGAAAATGGCGCTATTGAAGTGGATTTCAGGAAATCCTCACCTGCCAATGCCGGGAAGTTATGCAGGTTCGGGATGAGCCTTCCCCGCCTCTATTCACCTGTAAAATCGGCGGTGGATGGAAAAGAAACAACGCTTGAAGATGCGGCAAAAGAGGCGGCTGGGAGGATCTCGGCAGGCAAGGTTGCATTCTTATCCCCCGGAAATACCACATGCGAGGAGCTGCTTGCGTTCCAGAAACTGGCTGAATCATATTTGTGCACAGGAGCAAACTTTGAGGCATTCCCGAAGGATGTGTATCAGACGCTCAGCATTGGGATACCCTATAGCGAAATCGAGGCTGCAAAGCATATAGTGCTTTTCATTGATCCCTATGAGCAATATCCGCTGATAGTCCGGCGGCTTCTTTCTGCCAAGAATAAAGGTGCAAGAATTACAGCTGTATGGTGGAAAGATCTGCCTCTTGCCGATGAGAATATCAGACCTGCCGATATTCCAAAACTTCAGCTTACGAAAGATTCGCTTGTTATCTCGGATTTCCATCCGCTCTCGGATGTTGAGCAGGTGAAGAGCGTGCTTTCACTTGCA
Source organism: Candidatus Methanoperedens sp. (assembly GCA_027460535.1). Classification (NCBI taxonomy): domain Archaea; kingdom Methanobacteriati; phylum Methanobacteriota; class Methanomicrobia; order Methanosarcinales; family Candidatus Methanoperedentaceae; genus Candidatus Methanoperedens; species Candidatus Methanoperedens sp. The sequence continues at coordinate 222,652 of JAPZAR010000011.1, read as the reverse complement.
AAGAGCGCAGGCTCAAAAGTAACGTTCCTCAAGCCCTTCGCGAATTCGACGGGCGCTTATATCCTTTCTAAGGATGCAAAGCAAAAGTCACTGGCGCAGCTTGTTGAGGATATCAACAAAGGGGCGGTAAAGACTCTGTTCTGCCTGGAATCCGACCCATCCGCGCTGATTCCTTCTGAGACCCTTTCAAAGCTCACGAACCTGATCGTCCAGACCGGACATGCAGGCACGACAAAAGCGAACGTGGTGATAGCCCATGAGCCCCTGTACAGGAAAAAAGGCACGCTCCTCAATAATGAAGGAAGGGCGCAATCACTGGGCGGCGCTGGAACTAGCGGGCTTGATGCGCTCGGGATAATTGCGGGTACCAAATTCGAGTTCAATTCACTGCACGAGACCATGAAAAAGGTGCTGGGGATTAACGCAGTCGATGAGTTCACGATCCCGAAATACGAGAGACCAGCATACGGCGCAATCCAGGCGGCACCAAAACCGCCTGAAACAAAAACTGCACTTGTGAGCGTGTATAACCCTTTCATGTGGTTTGGTTTGCCTGATGACAACGATTTCGTGGAGCTGAATCTCAACACTGTAAGGGCGCTCAAACTCCTGAAAGGCGGCATGTTAAAGATAAAGTCAAACGGAAGCGCCGTTGAAAAGAAATTTAAGGTCGCGCCTGTACAGGATAGTATCCTGCTCACAGGTAACAGGTTCGGGATAGAGAAAGGTATTATCACGCCCGTTGAGATATCGAGGTGATGGGCATGGCGGAAGTAGTAAAGAAAGCAGTCAAAACAGAAAAGCCAACTGAGAATGCAGCGACGCCGGGGACGGCCGATGTGCAAAAGGCGGCGCCCAAAGCTGTAGAAGCTGAAGCGCCTTCGCCTGAAATAAAAGCCGAGGCTAAGAAGGAAGCTGACCGGGGCAAGGAGTTCGTTGACGGTATCATGTCTGAGATGAGCTTGAAAGGCGCATCAAAGAAGAGGCTCATCAGGACGCTGGCAGAACAGTATAATTTCGATAAGCAGAAGGTGATGTTCAGGCTCAAGCGCGCGCTGATCACGGAGAGGTATGCGGCGGTGCACGCGGAAGCGGGAGGAGCGGGACATTGAGGGAAGGGACGTTATTGTTTTATATCGATACGCTATAAAACCACAAGTAAAAGTCCTAAAATTATCATTTCTGTAATAATAACTTTGATGCGGTCGTCGTTTATTCTCAAAAGGCGAAAGGCGCCGCGCGCTCACATCGCACCGCCGAGTTCTTACAAGTTCGCATCAGTTCGTTGCTTTTTATAAAAGACTGCTGCCGCGCTTCTTCGCGCTCTTTGCGGTGGATTTTAATTACTGTATCTGCTCCTGTTTGTGTTATCAGAATACTTTCGCCCCGCTTCGTTAGAGTTTATGCCCTCTCCCCCCCTAAAACAACTCATCAGCATTTAAATACTATAAAAATTAAATATATGTTACAAGAGGCTATCAGAGGGATTAAATTGGAACTTTTGGATGCGATATTAATAACCATTAAAGCCGCAGGAGATTGTATTCCAGGGCGAACTGCGATTCAAAAACTGGTCTATTTTGAATCTTTATTTGGACTTGTTGATGTAAAATATAAGCCGCATTACTACGGTCCCTATAGTTCCGAAGTCTCCAGCACCATCCACGAGCTTACATACCTCGATTTTGTGAAAGAAGAAGTGGAAACCCGCGAAACAACCGGATTTACAGTCTCTGAGGACTGGAAAAGGTACTGCTATACAATTTCCAGAGACGGCAATGAGATAACCGAACATATTAAGAAAGAACACACGGATGAATATAATAAAATTGTAAATTTAGTCAAGATCTGCAAAAAAACCGCGAACCTTGATGTAAATATTCTATCGTGGGCTGCAAAAGTAAATTACATTCTTTCAGAGCAGGGTAAGCCTATGACACCTGAAGAAATAACATTAACAGCCGAATCTTTTGGCTGGAAACTGGACCAGTCACAAATTGATACTGCGGTCGAACTTTTAAAGCAATTGAATCTTTGTCAGGCTGAGTAATGCTTGAATTTGAAAAATTTTTCAGGGATCCTCTTTATGGTTTTATCGGGCTCACACATAAAGAACTGGAGCTTTTAAGTACACCCGTCGTTCAAAGACTCAGGCGAATTAAGCAATTGGGAAACACTCATCTGGTCTATCCAAGCGCCTGCCATTCCAGATTTGAGCATACGCTTGGAGTTCTTCATATAGCAACCAGAATGGCAGAAAAGCTCAGACTAAGCGACCATGAGATTGAGATTGTTCGCTATGCTGCGTTGCTCCATGATGTCGGGCATGGACCTTTATCCCATAATTTTGAAGCTATTCTTGAGAATGTGAACAAAAAAGAGATCAGCCATGAGGATATTACACTCCGGATAATAGAAGAAGATGAGGATTTAGACAAGATTCTGGGTGGCTTGAAAGATGATATTCTTTCTTTATTTAATGAAAAAAATGATAGCGTCAATGGCAAAATTATTTCTGGAAACATCGATGCGGATAGATTGGATTATTTAAGAAGAGATTCCTACCACACAGGCGTAGCATATGGTATATTCGATCTTGAAAGGATTCTTCATACCATACAAAAAGTGGTCGATGGAGAGAGATCAGAGATTGCGATTTTGAAAAAAGGGCAAGATGCTATTGAAAGTTATCGTCTGGCTCGGTTTTTGATGCATACCCAAGTATATTATCATCATGTCAGGGCAATTTCAGACAATATGCTAAATCGCGCTGTGGAGATAGCCATACATGACGGGATTTTAGATGAGGATTTACTCAAATTTGATAACGATGAATTTTTGGAGAACTACCTATCGCTGGATGACAGCAGGCTTTTCATAAAAATATTATCGAACAAAGAAAGCAACTCATTCAAATTAATAAACGATTTGGAAAATAGAAATCTGTTGAAAAGGGGATTCGAAATAGACCTTAGAAAATTAAATCCAATGAAAAAAAGGAAAATAATGCGATTGAAACCCAAAGACTTCAAGATATTAGAAGAAGAATTGGCCGAAAAATGCAATTGTGATAAAGATTTTATTATAGTGCATTTACAAAAAATCGAGAATACATTATACAAATCTTCTTATGAATTTTTTAAGTCAGGTGAGACCCCCATACTCATTCTTGACGATGAAGGGCTTCACGAAATCGAAAAAGAGTCTCCTATTTTCGGCTCACAAGAACCTCTTTTAAAGTTATACGTTTTCTGTCCTGATGAAAATAAGTCGCAGGTAAGAGAATTTGCCAAAGATATTCTGCTATGAATAAAAACTAAATGGATTGATAACAGAATAAGGAAGGACTAATAATGAAACCCGATAGATGCAGTTTCTGCAAAGGCAAGTTAATGAAAGGAAAAACCGAGTTTGTTGTAAAGGTGGGAGAAGAGATACTGGTCATAAAAAATATTACCGCATATATCTGTAATGAATGCGGTGAAGCCTATTATTCTCCGAAAGAATCGGAAAAGATTGACAAACTTATGAAAAAATTCCAAAAATCCGACTTACTTGTTCACCCGCTTGCAGCGGGCGAATTGAGCTTGAGTGAAGCTACAGCTTGAGACGCTCTCCATATTTCCCTCCATGCTAAGAACATTTGAAATAAAAGACTACTGCCGCGCTTCTTCGAGCTCTTTGCGGTGAGCATATCTGGAATGCTATCCTGCAAATTCTATCGGCAGTCTGAATTGGATAGGTTTAAATAACATAATACTCTAAATCTTATTGTGAAAAATATGTTAAGGGGGTTCTTTCTGCTAATGCTGGTGTCATCCGCTATCCTGGGATCAACACGGGGAGCGCCTTTAGAAAACCTGAGCGAGATAGCCACTTTCACAACTTCCAACCCCCATGGCGCAGAGTTCTATGAAGGTTACCTGTTTATCGCTGATGATAACTCGCTTCTGATATACAACACAAGCGATCCAGAACGACCGAAAATTGCTACCAGATTCAATGACTTTGGCGGATCTGATAGGGTTCTTGGCCTGTCGATCTCGGATGAAAAGTTGTATGTTGCAGCAGGTCCAGGATGGGTATATGTGCTCAACATAAGTGACCCGGGAAACCCACGGGAAATTTACCATTACTCGTATTTCAGCTCCGCAAATGACGTAGCTGTCGCCGGCAGATATATGTATGTGGCCGATTCCAACACCGGAATGCTCATCTTCGATTTGAGCGACGAAGCAAACCCCTTGCTTGTGGGTAAGTTTTACGTTCAGCAATCCGATGTCAGCGGGTATATTCAGGGATTGGGTGGAATAGCGGTGGCAGCATCTGGAAATTACGCATTTCTAACAGGTGCGCGGAGAATGGGATTTTATATAATCGACGTGTCCGATCCATCAACGCCAACAGAGATGTTCCATACTATCGGAACAAAAATTGTCTATGATATAGCAATATCGGATGGCGGGGTTTATCTCGCACAGGCTGACGGGACATCGCAATTTGATCTGCTGGATGTCAGCAATCCTCATGCACCAAAGATCGCAGGCAGTTTTTCGATGACGGGACTCGCAGATAAAAGTGCCATAGCCATCCGTCCATCGGGTGATTACATATACGCGGCATCGGGCAACACATGGCATGTATTCAGGGCACCTCCCCCGCCTCAATTGATGATCGAATCGCCCGACCAGGGTGAAACATCCACGAACCAGACAATTATCGTTTCAGGCACGGCTTTTTCCGAATCCGGGGTCAAAGAAGTACTGGTCAATGGTAAATTCGCAGGAACTGAGGTATGGAATCAAACAATCACGCTTTTTGAAGGGGCAAATAATATTATCATAACCGCTTCCGACAGATACGGGAACAACATAACAAAAATCATACAGGTAACATACAGTCCCCCGGTGCCCGGCATCAAAACCCCGGCGCCAACACCTACCCCCATTCAAACTGGTATAAAAGCGCCAGTGACCTATAATCCCATGTTGGCAGTATTGATATTTGTGATATTTATTGCATTCGTAGTTATAATCTATTGGGTCTGGATGCGCAAGAAATAAGACGATGATGGCAATGCCACAATATGTTTCACGGTGACCCGTTAATCGTCTTAAATTTCAAAGCTTATGATAGCCTCCGGCGGCTTTTTTCTCTTCAAGAAAACCAACTGCGTGATTGGTGCAGTCCTCCTGATCAGGGGAACATACTACATAGCCGCAGCATCTCATTTATTTCAGAAAGCAGAGGTTGGAATTTGCGTCCATGTTGATGGCGGGGAGGGCATCGTAAAAAGATTCCTGGAGGACTATGACATTGCACTCATCGAGCTTCCTTCCGGCATTACAGCCGGGATCACCGAATTTGGCGACGCGGCCTTATTGGAGGATGCCGTACTCGCCAATGAGCGACACCGCATCCCCTGCAGGGTTATTGGCGCCGGAGCTTCGCTTCTTTATCTTCAGTTCCCCTGCTTTGACATGCCCCAGCCTGGCGACAGCGGTTCACCCATATTCCAGAAGGGGAAGGTAGTGGGGCTTCTATCTTCGATCATGCTGAGCAGCTGCACAGGGACAGCGGTCTCATCCGATGTTCTCCATGCCTTAAGCATTTAGGAATTCATTTATCAAAGCAAGCAAAATACAGGCATTCCTCGCGCGGTATTTGCGGTATTTCCACGCTCCCCTCAATGAATATAGCTGGAGCGTCCCTGATAAGAACCGCAGGGGTGCTCTCATCCGCCTCCCCCATGATTATCTGCGCCGCAGAGACCAGATTATCCGCAGTGGCGCGCCGGGTTATCAAAAGAGGCTTCCCGAATAGGTCTTTGTGCCCCCTCATATCCTCAACAGGCTCAATGCCCGCACAACCAAGCGCTATACCCACGCAGCCAAGGCGCAGCGGCTGTGTCCTGCTGTCGCCTATAATCACTGCTATGTTGCACCCGTATTCATCCATCAGCTTTTCCCTGATCTCAATGGCGCTTTGTCTTGGGTTTTCAGGCAGCAGAACCACATGCCCTTCGGGTGCATTGGAATTATCAATGCCCGCGCTTGGAGAGAGCACACCTTTTGTAATGGTCACAACCACGCCGGGTATCCCGCCAAGTATCTCCTCGGATTCCCTCAGTATTAGTTCCATTTTTCTCGGGTCGTTATAATAGAGTTTTGATAGTTCCATCGCTTTTTTACTTGGGGTAACATCTTCAAGCCTCACGATCCTTGCCTCTGCGCTTGCCACAGCCGATTCTGCAAGCACGATTATATCGTTTTCCTGCGGCCTGATCCCCTCCGAGGCAAAAGATTTGATCAAGACTTCTGCCATATTATCCCCCGGTCTGATCAAAGGAGTCCTTATACCGAATAACTTCATCTGGTAACCTCTTTCATTATCTTTATTGCGCAGAAATCCCCGCACATGGTGCAGGGCCCAACCTTTGGCGCAAGAGATCTTGCTTTATCGCTATCGAGAGCATAACTCATCTGTCCTTCCCAGTCAAGTTCGGCCCTCCGCTTCGCCAGGTTCCGGTCTCTTTCATCGCTCCCATATTTTATGGAATCTCCTATATGCGCCGCTATCTTAAACGCCATGAGCCCTTCCCTGACCTGCCCTGGACCTGGAAGCCCCAGGTGTTCAGAGGGTGTGATATAACACAGGTAGTCAGCCCCCGCTCCGCTGGCGATGCTTGCGCCCACGCATCCTGCGATATGATCATACCCCACAGCCACATCCGTGGGCAAAGGTCCTGCTACAAAAAGGGGAAAATCGGAACTGGCCTTGTGAAAACGCACATATTCTGCTATCCTGTCAGCACGCACATGCCCGCCAACCCCTTCAATCACGGCCTGCACTCCTTCTTCGTTCGCCCGCCTGGCAAGTTCCACGTTCTGTTTTATCTCTTCAAGTTGCGCCCTATCTCTCGTATCGTTTATACACCCGCTTCGCATAGTGTTACCGAGCGAGAGGACTATGTCATGTTCTTTCATGAGTTTCAGTATTTCATCAAAATTCTCGATGAAGGGGTTCTCACACCTGTTACGTAACATATATGCGCATGTGAGCGATCCTCCTTTTGATACCACCCCCAGGATCCGCCTTCCCTTTTCCAGTGCATTGAGGGTTTCAACTTTGGTGCAGTGAAGCACAAAAGAACTGACACCCTCCTCTGATTGCTGCTCCATGGTTCCAAGAATATCTTTCCCCGACATGTTCTCAAGACCTTTTTCAACTGCGACCTGGTAAATTGGAACCGTGGTTACAGGAAGGGTGGTGCTTTCAAATATTTTTTTCCGTATTTCGCTTATGTTCCCGCCCATCGATAGGTCTGTTATGGTGTCAGCACCGTACTTCTCTGCGATCCGCGCTTTTTCCAGCTCCTCCTCCAGGTTTATTTTTGAAGACGACGTCCCGATATTGACATTGACCTTTGTCGTCATGCCTTCACCTATACCGAGCGATCTTCCCCCACGTGCCATGATAACAACGCTGCCTTTTGCGATACGGGCAAGCAGATTGTCAATGTCAATCCTCTCCGATTCGGCCACTGCTTCCATCTGCGGTGTAATATCTCCGGCTCTCGCCAGATCCACCGTGGTTTTCATATTAAACCCGCCATTTCGAGAATATCTCCCGTATTTTCATGTGTAAGGATAGGCATTATATGCACTCCATGGCACATGCTTCGCAATTCTTTTATCAGATCAGCCGCTATTTCCATTCCTTCGGTCTCAGGATCTTTCGCAGCCCTCATCCGGCTGATTATATCGTCGGGAACTTTTATGCCTGCGATATTATTGTTAAGAAAACGCGCGTTCTTTTCCGATCTAAGCGGGATGACCCCGGCTATTATTTTTATTCCGCGTGACCCATCCACCTTATCCATAAATTCAGAAAACCTGTCAATATCGAAGACGGCCTGTGTCTGAATGAAATGCGCTCCAAGCTCAATTTTCTTCTTAAGTTTGATAAACGCAACTTCATTTAGGTCAGTATTTGTCACCGCACCCGTGCAAAAATCTGTCCCGCCTTCAAGCCTGCTGCCTGAAAAATCAAATCCCAGGTTCATCTTCCTGATCAATCCCAGAAGCTGCACGGAATCCATATCGTAAACCGGTTTTGCCCCCGCCTGGTCCCCTTTCGTGGGATGGTCTCCTGACATTACCAGTATGTTCTTTATTCCGTGTGCATATGCTCCCAGAAGCTCTGACTGCAATGCAAGCCTGTTCCTGTCCCTGCATGTGAGGTGCATTATTGTTTCACATCCCTGCTGCCGGAGCATAATGCATGCAGCCAGAGGGCTCATCCGCATCACTGCCCTCTGGTTGTCCGTGATATTGATGGCATCAATGCATCCCTTTATCAGATCTGCATCCTTCAGCAAGCCTGTTGTATCTGTGCCCTTTGGCGGACTTATTTCTGCTGTTATCAAAAATTTCCCGGAGAGGAGTTTTTCCCTGAAGTTCAAATCTTTTGCCCCCTAAATTTTTTCGCATGATCTTTTGGCTCATGTATGATTTCGAGATACTCGAGCTTGCCCATTTTCTTAAGCCTCTCATAAATCCCATCCCACGCGCATTGGCGCTCATCTACCTCACATTTTCCTTCCAAAGCGCCTCCGCACGGGCCGTTAAGCAACCCTTTGGGGCACTGGATTACCGGGCAAATCCCTCCGTAAAGCCAGACCGTGCATTCTCCGCACATGCTGCACTGCTCTTTAATTATCTCATCACGGCATATCCCCCCGAGGGATTCCGTATCCAGGGCCGGATATACCTGCAATCCCGCGAACCTCGATATTACGGACACCCCTCCACCGCATGACATGACCAGAAGAGCCTGCGCTTTTTTGATCCCGGGATTTTTAACCATCACTTCTTCCCACGAACCTATACTGCATGCAGAGTTCAGGACTGCGAATCCCACAATGTTTTTCCCTTCCTTAACAAGCCGGTTTCTCATTTCAATTGCTTCAGGTTCGCCTCCCACCCTGAGTTTTGCAGCACATTTCCCGCATCCGATTATGAAAATATCCCGCTCACTCACCAACTTTACAATCTCATTGATTTCCTTTTGTCTTGAAATTATCATGTTTTAGAATATCTGAAAACCCTGTCGTGCCTTTTTTCGATCAATTCAGTGAGCATATCCGCAATTATTGGTAAATCCCTGACCTGGGACCTTATTTTCTTTATGAACCGCTCTACCTGGAGCTGGGTACCCATAATTATAAGATCTACTTTTTCAACCTCGTGAGACACCGCACCCCGCGGAAGAGCGGCATCCCCTCCCCTTGCAAGCATCTCCTGTTTGATGATCAATGCTTCTGTTGTTGTTATATTCCTTAGAAGGATGTTGTACAAAACGGTCTTATTTTTCATGACCTGGCTGCCAGTTCTTGTCGAGCCGATAGAGGTCATTGACCATGCTCCATCATCTCGGTTCTCTATGCTAAGCAGTTCTGCTTCATAGTCACCTGATCTTACGGCAGGTATTCTCGCTCTTGCATTTTGCGCAACTCTCACAGCGTCCAGCGTAGGTCCCACATCGTGAGTGCGAATGATGTGGGCTCCGTTCCGTACTGCGATCGCAGCGGCTGCAATGCTACCATAAAGCCGCTCACCTGCAGTTTTTTGAAGGGTTTCACCGATAAATGACTTCCGGGACACGGCTGCCAGGATGGGTTTCCCGAAAATCCGAAGCCTCTGGATATTGTCTAATGTCTCGTAATCATACATCGTCTGTTTCTCTGGCGTCCATTTTCCTATGGCAGGGTCTATGACAATATTATCCGGATTTATTCCACCCCCTTCTGCCCTGCAGATTATCTTATCGAGAGAATCCATTACCGCATCCATACCCACGGGATCGCCGGGGACTTTGTCGCTTGCCATCAATATTACAGGGCAGTCATGCGATTTCGCCACCTCTATCATTCCCTCATCCGCAGTAAAACCGCTCACATCATTGATAATATCAGCTCCGGCGGAAAGCGCGTCCTCTGCTATATCCGAAAACATGGTGTCCACCGAAACAGGGGTGGTGATATCCTCCAGAAGCTTCATGACAGGGATGAGCCGGGAGCGTTCCTCCTCTTTTGAGATCTTTTGCGCAAGAGGCCATGTTGAGCGGGCTCCAACATCGATCAGGTCCGCTCCTTCATCGATCATCCTCCGGGCTGCATCGAGAACAGAATCCTCCGAGACCACAGAACCTTTATAAAAAGACTCCTTGCTGAGATTTATTACTCCCATCACTCTTACAGGTTGATCGTCCCCAACTTTCAATCCTGCAATGGTTTTTTCTATCACGTTTTACTCTAATACTTCTTAAGGTTATAAAAATGTAACCTTTAAGTATTCATTTTTAAAAATTCAAAAAAACCACAAAACAAATATTTATTTTATGCATATTAAACCTGATGGTGCTATGCTATAGTTTGATAGCAACAGGCGTACCAGGGCATTGCTTAGGATCAGTAAAATGTTCACGTCTTGGCATTATTCCATCCCTTTTACTATCTGGATGTACATATTATGTGATTTGTCGTTTTGTATTTCCTGTGCTTCTGGCATATCTTTTGACCTTGAGATTGCAGTTTTCTTCCTAAGTAGCGCATCGAGATAAAGACATCGTACTCCAAGAGCATCTTTTATTTCCATGAGCTCATCTCTTGATACCACAAGAGTAAAGTTTTCTTGTTGTTTGTCTTTATATATTTCCATTGTATTTGTCCTTCAGATACTACTTCATTTTGTGGTCCATCTCTTTCTCTATCATCCTGTGATAGGTCATCTCGATAATTTTTTCAAGATTCACCACGTCTTCTGCGTTGTATTTTACCAGTATATCAAGGGCTTCCTCCTTTCCCCGTTGATACATGTTCCACAATCTCACGGCATCAAATCCCATGATCCCGCAGGTTTCCTCACTTCTTGCTATGCCAAGTGAGGTCTCGATTTTCTTAAGTCCCCCGCTGTACCCAATTTTTTTCAGGGGATACATGAGGTCAACATGCAGATGATTGAAAAATCCAGGGAATTCGCGTTGAATAAAAGGAAGGTCAAACCTCGCGCCGTTGAATGTAACCAGCTGTTTATATTTACGGAGCTCATCCTGCGCACCCTCGAGATTGATGCCTCTTATAAATGTTTTCGTTTCCTTCCCGTTGTATATCCCGATCATCGTTATCCTGCTGAACTCGGGTGAAAGCCCGGTGGTCTCGATATCCACATAAGCAGTTACATTCTTAAAATGCCGGTACGCCCTCCACTGGTCGCGCACCTCCAGTCTCCGGGAGAAAAAAATATGGTTCTCGCATGTTAATTGCTCGATGGATTCTTCGATCCCCGATAACAATACCCTCTTTTTGGTTTTTGGCACTTTTATCAGGTTGAGGTTATCCAAAAAGTCTTCCCAGTTTTCTATGCCGGCCTTCCATATCTTCCGTTCTGTTGATGATCCGATTCCTGGTAAGTGTATATACGTGTTTTTCAGCATTTCAGTCAAAAGATAATATTTTGTAGTCCATGCTTGCGAGATTTACTATGGTCGCCTTCGCCGGCATGGGCTGGAGGTTCATCCTCTTCTGGAATTCTGTCTGGCTCTGCCATGTCCCGCTGTTTATTGTCAGCACATCTTTGTAGCGTGAAACACCGACAGTATGCACATGCCCGCAATGGAGGATATCCGGTATAGGGTCGATTACGAAGTGATCCTTTTTTTCAGGCGCTATTGAGACCCGGCCACCGTAAATTGGCGAGAGGTGGCGGAGTTTCAGCATTTCGTTCATGGGTTTTGAGGGATCGGCATAAGAAAATCCCGGCGTGTTTGCAATAATGTCATCCATTGACCTGCCATGATATATCAGGACACGTGCTCCTCCTATCTCCACCAGTGCAGGGTTGCCGACGAAGGTTATGTCTTTCCTGAACATCCTTGTTATTTTTTCAGGAAAGCGCGGCTGCGGCTCTGCCTGCCTCACTGCATCGTGGTTTCCCGGGGATATTATGATCCTGATGTGTTCTGGCACTGCGTTCAAATAACCCGCAGCTTTCTCATACTGCTCGTAGATATCCAGGACTGCCAATTCCTTATCCTGGTTTGGGAACACCCCTATTCCATCCACGACGTCCCCTGCTATGACAAGATAATCAATATCATCTCCGAGCCATTTCACGAACCTGAACCAGGCATCTTCAAGAAAGGTCTTACTGCCTACGTGGATATCCGAAATAAATACTGCTTTTCCCTCTTTTTTCCTTTCAAGTGAATTCTGGGTGTTGGGTAAGTCAGGTCTTATGATCTTGTTCGCGAATATGAGATTCCCATCGCTGGAGAGCGTGCCTGTTACTCCTATCACTTCATCTAGGAGGATGCTTCTTGCCAGTTCAAGCAACTCCTTATCTCTTTCCTTATGGATCAAAACGCGCGCAGTTCCTGTCCTGTCCTCTACCTCGATCAGTTTATGTCCGTTTGATGTTGTTCTTATATCTAAAACCATGCCGATTATGGAAAGTTCCTCTTTCGAATCCAGGTTACTTTTCTTCAGGCTCTCGATGGGTCTTCCGCTTAATCTCTTCCGCAGAATGTCCGAAAGCAGACCGTAGCGGTCCCTGAAATACCCCACAAAATCTGTGTATTCTCCTATGCAGGTTGACTGGTTCGTTATATCCGAGAGTATGGTCACGGGGCGGGGTCCGGAGATCTTGCCTGTTGAAGATTTTAACTTTTTCCCGGCAAGAGACTCATTTTCTTTTTCAATTTTTACGCCATCAACAGTTATCCTGGAGGTCAGAGGTTTGAGATGCTCTGCCCCGACCACCATCACCGAATCGTCCATTGACTTCAATAATACCTGTATCAATTCAGGCGATCCATTTGACCTCAATATATCGAGCGCCTCAGGGTCTATCTGGAATCCAGATTCCGCGAATACCTGAATGATCTCGCCAGTCTCCATGTTTAACCTATATACAGTGAGTCGAGATAAAATTTTTCCTGCCATCAGGCAAACCTTTATCCTTTTATTCTGATATTAGATTCCTGCCATGGGTCTGAAAGAGAGTTTTAAAGCCTTCAATGAAAGCGAGAACTTCTGGGTAGGATTGATAAGGGATTTTATTTTTGTAATTCTGGCAGTAACGATCTTCGCATCGATATCGTATGTCGCACTCGGTCTGTGGACACCCATGGTTGCCGTGGAAAGCGGCAGCATGATACCGCATATACAGATAGGAGATATCATCTTTGTTGAGAGTATCGACCGCACCCAGGTAATAACATATGAGACGGGAAGAAAGATCGGGTATGCATCCTTTGATGATTACGGTGATGTGATACTTTACAGACCATATGGAAGACCGGGGGTCACTCCGATCATCCATCGTGCCAGGTATTATGTGGAACAGGGGGATTCCATGTGGCCTGACGGACCTGCGGCACCTCATGCAGGATACATAACCAAAGGGGACAACATCTACACCAATCCCTACTATGACCAGCAGGGAAGCATAAGCTTCAATCAGCCGATAAAAAAGGAGTGGATAATAGGCGTTGCCCGTTTTTACCGCGTGCCCATACTGGGTTATGTGTCTCTTATTCCCAGGAAAATGCTAGGCGTATAGCTTTGTCTGGTTGGGAGGCTGGAATCCCTCAAGCGGTTTTAACCTGTAATCTTCAAAGAGCACTTTACGCGTGCTGTCTGTCGGGACGCTCAGGGATATCTCTTTTGTCCTCCCGTACCTGCCCTTGCTTATAACGGTAGCGTTCAATATGCCGAGCATATCAAGTTCAGAGATCAAATCCGTAACCCTTCTCTGGGTCAAGATGTCTATCCCTATCATCCTGCACATCTGCTTGTAAATATTGTATGCTTCTCCTGTTGTTATATTTCCCTCAGCATTGTTGTTGAGAAGCACAGCGCTCAGCAATACAAGTTTTGACTGGCTGGGTAAGGTCTTGACAACTTCCACTATCCTGTCGGTCTCGATTTTCTCCTGGGCCTGCCTCACATGAATTTCAAGGACTTTCGGGGCCTTGGAGCGTTCTGCGAGCTCGCCTGATACACGCAGCAGATCCAGAGCCCTCCTGGCATCACCATGCTCCTGCGCGGCATATGCTGCGCACAGGGGGATTACTGACTCCTCCAGAACCCCGGGCTTGAACGCCATTTTCGCTCTTTCCTGCAGGATATCCCTTATCTGGTTGGCATCATATGGCGGGAATATTATTTCTTCCTCGCCAAGTGAACTTTTTACCCTTGGATCCAGGAATTCCGTAAACTTCAGGTCATTAGTTATCCCGATAAGACTGACCTTTGTCTTTTTTAGATCAGAGTTTATCCTTGTGAGATTGTAGAGTACGTCATCCCCTTTGTTTATCAGCTTGTCCACTTCGTCAAGAATTATTATCGCGATGCGTCTCGTGGAGTCCACCGCATTTTTGAACTCAGTGTATACCTGGTCCGTGGGCCACCCTGTCATGGGTATTTCTTTATCGAAATGTCTCGCAAGCGATGCGAGCAAACGGTATTGAGTATCCACAACCTCACAGTTTATGTAGATAACAACACACGGTATTCCGTAGATCTCACCAGTTCTTTCCAGCTCCTGCCCAACATGTTTTGCTACAGCCGTTTTTCCTGTCCCGGTTTTACCATATACCAGAACATTCGAAGGCGTTTCGCCTCTTAGCGCAGAAACAAGAATTGTTGCCAATCCCTTTACCTGGTCATTCCTGTGGGGGAGATAATCCGGTGTATATGTCGACCGGAGAACCTCTCTGTTCTCGAAGATATTTACTATTGTAAGCATATCCTCGAAGATTCCTTTTATTGTTGTTGCATTGTCCAATCCTTCAACCCTCCGTTGCACGTGATGCAATGGAAGGAAAGGTATTAAGACTTTTGGTTAAGACCCCATTGTTTCCTGTGGAATTTTTCGAGTCGGTCCGGGCACATTTTATAAAATCGATACGCTTCTGGCTCTTTTAAAATTCATTTTTCTTATTGGCTGGAGTGATTTTATCCCTTGCAGCTTCTTAACCCCTTTATTTCTACTGGAGAGACATGTGATGAGACCAACCCCATTGTTTCGTCTGGAGATAGTCTAACACCAATTCAATATAATATTTGATATAAATAACCCCAATGTGTCCTACTGTGGTCTTAACTATATATAAATCTTTCTCTTTTTGATAAAAATTAAAAAAATGTAATGAAAGAAATCAAAGAAATTTGGGGAAATTATGACAGTAATTCCATAAGGTCCAGAACACGTATACTGAAAATTCCGAGGTGGACAATGACCTCACGATAGCCCCGGACCAAGAAAATTCCAACTATCCAGATGAAATAAGGGGGTAGGTTATCATCCCGTGAATTCAGTGTTCATCGGTCTACAGGAATTGTCTCCAGTTGACTTGAAAGCCCCCAGATCAATGTCCTTGTATGAATGGGTACGTTTGGATCATTGCCCATCTCATCCAGCCTGGAAATTACCATGGCAGTTCTAACGGACGGAGGTTCTTTTTCATTTGAAAGCACGTTTTTCATGTTATCCGCAGTTCTTCTGATGTTCCTTGGAACAGAATCGTCATTAACTATCCTATCCAGCACCTCGATGCACTGCCTTATCACTTCGGTTGAATTTTCCGACACGGTAATCACTTCAGGCTACGTTTATAAAACAAGCCGCCAATAATAGAACTATTGCATGAAAAGACTTTCGGTGATACAAAATGACGGAAACGGATGAGAACAGAAAATTACAGATGATCACAAGGTTGCTTGAAAAAGGCGGGACCATGCTGGCGAACCACCATGAATGCGGGGCTCCAATGTTCAGATACCAGGGAAAGGTCCTCTGCCCGGTATGCGATTCTAGGGAAGGTATTCCCGAAAAAAGACCCGAGATCAAGACGGACCAGGTATCAAATACGTCAAAAAGGCAGGAGGAAAACATATCCGGTCAGAGCCATCCAGGGCAGCCAGCATTCAACCAGCTCGACCTTGTGCTAAGAAACAAAATCCAGAGCATCGCTCAGGGCCTCGAAAATGAAACTGACCTTGCGAGAGTTAAAGAGAAAATGGAGTGTATCGAGCTGGGGATTAGAATTCTAAAATTACTCCAATAGCATTACTCCGGTAGCGCAGATTTCTTCCTGCGTTTCCAAATATACTCTGACAATTTCTTTTTTATCTTCATATATTCAACATCGGAAAGCCCTGAGGCCTCCAGCGCGGAGTCTCTGAGGATACAGGGTTTGGTTATCTTGCAGCACCATGTCATGCTGCCAAAACAGGTCCCCTCTCCATACTCGAGGGGTGTTTTCCGGGCAAATTCGGTCTTTATCTTCATGAACTCTTCAGCACTTAGCCCGGCCTGCTTGAGGGCGCCATGCAGTGCGCAGGGCTTTACAGGAAGGCAGCAGAACGCAAGCGCACGGAGATCACCGCCACCGCAGATATGCTTAGGGGCGTTGTACCATCCGGTCATGGACTGGAAAGAAGAGACTTCTTGTACTAGATAATCGATGGTTTGAGGCGCCTTAAGAACAGCGCGCGCTACGGATACCATATCCGCGCCATGCGAGAAAAATTCTTTTGCGCTCTCAAAATCCACCACTGAATTGTTACCTATTATGAACAGGTCGGTTGAGTTTCGAACGCGTTTAATAACCCCGATATCCACGCCCTCAGGATGCATGGCATCGATATGAATTATATCCACACCAGCTTTCTCAAGAGCCCTGGCAAGCTCAACATCATCCACCACGTTTGCACGAGTTTTAACAGAAAGTACAACACCCGTCTTCTTTATCTCACGGGCATACTCGCAAAGGCGCGGGATATCTTTCAATAATGCTTCACCCACGCCGAGTTTGGTCATTTCAGGCTGCCTGCAATGAGCATTTATTTCCAATATCGCATCGAATTTTTTTGCGAGGCGTGCAGCCTCTAAAAAAGGCTCGAGGGATGCGGCGCGGACATTGACCGCAACAGTGGTGAATCCTTTTGTGGCTTCAAGTTCGGCCTCCAGGAACTTCATCGGCTCGCTGGAAACGAATTCCTTCCGTCCGCGTTCCATTTCTTTTCTTGCAGCTTCATTCGTTTGCTCATCAAGATTGTAACCCCCCAAAATGATTAATCCTGCGTTCTTGAACCTCGATGCGAACTTGCTGTCGTTGATGCCGGCCATGGAAGCAAGCGCGATGGGATTCTTGGGCTTTGCATAGCCGATTATAATATTAAATAAGTCATTATTCATGAAACCTCATGGTATAGAATCTTTTTGGCCCTCTGTTGTCTCTTTCATTTAAGAATATTACTATAAAACAATTTCATAAGCTTTTTATATCAATAATCCTTTTTAAAGCTTTATTAAAGGTGGAACAAAATGGCATCAAATGCATTTTTTGATAACTATTTGCCGGTTGCAGTTCTTACACTACTCGGCATAATATTCGTGGCAATATCTTTATTCATGTCAAGGATGGTAAGGCCAAGCAAGAAATCCAAAGAGAAATTATCAACGTATGAATGTGCAGAGACCCCGGTGGGGGATGCCAGGATACATTTTAATATTCAGTATTATCTTATCGTTATCGTCTTTCTGATTTTTGATGTAGAGATATTGTTCCTGTACCCATGGGCAGTCCAGCTAAAAAAACTCGGGGGCCTGGGGTTCTTTGAAATGGTTGTTTTCATAGAGATACTGATAATCGGTCTGGCCTATGCCTGGAGAAAGGAGGCTTTAGAGTGGATCCAGTAACCATCGACACCACAAAAATCAAACCCACCAAAAAAGAACCTGTTACTGCGCTTGAAAAGCTGGAAGATACCGGGCTTATCAGTACGGTCATGGCAGCGAAGGAAAGGGAAGGACTTATTCTTTTTTCAACCATAGACCAGGTATTTAACTGGGCGCGTTTAAGCTCACTCTGGCCCGTAACCTCGGGTCTTGCCTGCTGCGCCATTGAAATGATGGCCACGGCGATGGCTCATCACGATATCGCACGCTTCGGGATGGAGATCTTCAGGGCAAGCCCAAGACAGGCGGACCTCATGTTCGTTGCAGGAACTGTGACAAAGAGGATGGCACCCAGAGTGAAACAGCTTTATGAGATGATGGCGGAGCCAAAATGGGTTATTGCCGTTGGAGCATGCGCCTCAACAGGCGGGCCTTACCATGAATCATACTCTGTCCTGAAAGGTGTGGACCTTATAATACCTGTGGATGTGTATATTCCGGGATGCCCCCCCAGACCCGAAGCATGGATATACGGGGTTATCCAGTTGAGGGAAAAGATAAAGAATGAGGGATATGGGGCAAAATGGGGGCTTAATAAATGAAAAACTTTAGGAAAGTTTTATCAAAAACTGTCGCGCCGGTTTACATCGCACACACATATGGCTTCGCCATATGTGGATATTTCATAAAGCGAGGTGTCGCTTTATGAACGCAGCAGAAGAATTAAAACAGGCGATGCCGGATGCGGTAGTCAGCACTGGGATGCAAATCAATAAACCCCTTGCGGTCATAAAAAAGGATGCGCTCTTAAAAGTCGCGGGGAACGCCAAGAAAATGGGTTTTGAGCATCTTTCCGTCATCACTGGAGTTGATTACGGAGATCGGTTTGAGGTCATCTATAATTTCTTTTCCTATTCCAGAAAACAGAATCTCGTGTTGAAAGTTATTCTCGACCATGATAATCCCGAGGTCGATTCACTCACCCCCATTTGGAAAGGGGCGGACTGGCTTGAGCGCGAGACGTACGACCTCGTGGGAATCAAGTTCGCAGGCCATCCCAATCTTGTCAGGATATTGCTGCCGGAAGGCTGGTCTGGTCATCCTCTCAGGAAGGATTATGATATGAGCAAAGAGCAGTTCGTCACCATCGGAGAGGATGGAGAAGACGTGGTGAGCACTGATGGGTCAAATCTGCTGAGGGGGAAGTAGCATGGAAACAGAGGAACTGCTTTTAAACATGGGCCCGGTGCATCCGAGCACCCACGGAGTTCTCAGGTTCAAGTTGAGGATGGACGGGGAGATAATCAAGGAGTGTACTATTGTTATGGGGTATCTCCACAGGGGAACGGAAAAACTCGGAGAGATGAAGACGTATCTGCAGTTCGTCCCGTATACGGACAGGCTTGATTATATCTCTGCTTTCCCCAACAATTATGCCTATGTCAAAGCGGTCGAAGAGCTTGCAGGTATTGAGGTTCCGCTGAGGGCGGAATATATCCGCGTTATTACCATGGAGCTCAACAGGATAGTGAATCATCTTGTGATGATCGGCTCTCTTCTACTGGATCTCGGGGCATCTACAATGATCATGTACGGTTTCAGAGAGAGAGAGAAAGCCTTGCAGTTGTTCGAAATGCTCTGCGGGGCAAGGATGACCTTCAATTATATCAAACCCGGCGGGGTGCGGGAAGACCTGCCAGAAGGCTTCATTCCGAAACTCAACGAATTTTTAAAGGATATGGAAAAGCGCATCGATGATTATGAACAACTGATCAACGATAATGAAATATTCCTTTTGAGGATGAAAAATATAGGTGTAATAAGCGCTGAAGAGGCCATCAATTATGGCATGACGGGCCCCGCGCTCCGTGGCCAGGGAGTAAATTACGATATCAGGAAAGTGGAACCCTATTCCATATATCCTGACCTGGATTTCAAGGCATGCGTTCGTCATGAGGGGGATAGCTATGCAAGGTACATGGTAAGGATAGATGAGATGAGGGAAAGTCTCCATATTTTAAGACAGGCTGCGGATACCATTCCCGAGGCAAAGATAGCAAGCACCCAAAGGTACGGGATAGCTCCCATGACCGGAGAACCTTCCTCTGTAATGGCATATTTCCCGAGAATATTTACTCCTCCAGCTGGGGA
The DNA here is from genome assembly GCA_027460535.1 of Candidatus Methanoperedens sp. Taxonomy (NCBI): domain Archaea; kingdom Methanobacteriati; phylum Methanobacteriota; class Methanomicrobia; order Methanosarcinales; family Candidatus Methanoperedentaceae; genus Candidatus Methanoperedens; species Candidatus Methanoperedens sp. Next base: position 202,754 of record JAPZAR010000011.1, on the reverse strand, counting down.
GGTCTACAGCAGGATTGAAGCGCCAAAAGGTGAGCTGGGTTTCTATATCGCAAGCGACGGCACGACAAAACCGTATCGCGTCAAGATACGTTCACCCTCTTTCTGCAACCTCACGGCCATACCCAAGATGGTGATTGGCCTTAAAATCCCGGACCTGATCGCGGCTTTTGGCACCATAGATGTGGTTCTTGGCGATGTGGACAGGTGATAAGATGATAACGAACTCTTATGAACTGATAGTTTATGTTTTAACTGCACTGGGGGTTTATGATCAAATCCACAGCGTATTCCAGCTTCTGGGAATTGAATATGTTCTGAAAATAATAATCGTATTGGTGGAACTGGCTGTACTGTTCGCATTTGTCCTTGTCACAATAATGTTCCTGACATGGATGGAACGTAAAGTTGTTGCCATGGTGCAGTCCAGATACGGTCCGATGGTCACAGGCCCGCGGGGTCTCCTTCAGCCCGTCATGGACGGGATAAAGCTCATCGGCAAGGAGGATATTATCCCGGCAAAGGCGGATAGGTGGATATTCACGCTTGCGCCGTTCATCGTTTTTATACCTGCGTTACTTGTATTTATCCCCCTACCGTTTGGGAAATCCCTGATAATATCCGATCTGAGTGTGGGTCTGCTGTATATTATAGCGATCTCTGCGATCTCACCGATAGCCATTTTGCTTGCGGGATGGGCATCAAATAATAAATACTCCCTGATGGGTGCGATGAGGGCTGTGGCCCAGGATATCAGTTATACCGTTCCGCTTGCCCTGACAGCTATCGCGGTGGTCTTATTTGTGGGGTCTCTTAGCACTGTTGATATCGTGAATGCTCAGGGAGGATACTGGTTCGGCATAATCCCGAAATGGTTCATATTCCTACAGCCGCTTGGATTCGTCCTCTTCCTTATCGCCTCCATTGCTGAAATGGGGCGCATTCCTTTTGACTTCCAGGAATCAGAACAAGAGCTGGTAGCCGGTTTCTTCACGGAGTACAGCGGGATGAAATTCGCGATGTTCTTCCTTGCGGAATATGCACATTTATTTGCAGTTTCGGGGATAGTAGTCACGCTATTCCTGGGAGGATGGAGCGGCCCGACAGTGCCCTTCATACCGGTTCAAATAACCTCGCTTATAATATTCCTGATAAAAACCTATGCAGTGATATTCTTTGCAATGTGGCTCCGCGACACGGTGCCACGAGTAAGGATAGACCAGCTTCTTAACCTTGGCTGGAAAATCATGGTGCCTCTGGCGCTATTGAACCTGCTTGCTGCGGGTTTCCTTGTAGCAGCGGGGGTGGTCTGATGGCATGGATCAGCAAGAACTGGGCAATGAGCGGGATAATTAAAGGTCTCATTGTCACGATAAAACATGTTTTGCATATCGGGGATAGACCTACTGTAACAGTCCAGTATCCTTATGAACGGATGAAGCTCGCGCCAAGGTTCAGAGGAAGGCATGCAATTGACCAGGACGCCTGCATCGGCTGCGGAATATGTGAAGTGAACTGTCCCAATTCTACTATTCAGATAGTGAAGTACAACAGCAGATGGTTCCCGCAGTTTAACCTCGGGATGTGCATGTTCTGCGGGATATGCGTGGATGTCTGTCCTATGAATGCCCTTAAGATGACAGGGAATTACGAACTGGCTGATTATACCAGGGAAAGCCTGGTTTACGGACCTGACAGGCTATTGTTCAAGAAAGAGGCGAATCAATGATAGACGTAGCGTTCTTAATTATTTCGGTTATGACTATCATATCTTCGATCATGGTCGTCCAGTCAAAAAAATTGGTCCACAGTGCAGTGTACCTGGCAGGAACGTTCATAGGCACAGCAGGGCTTTTCATTCTGCTTAAAGCAGAGTTCATCGCATGGGTACAGGTGCTCGTGTATGTTGGAGCGGTCGTGACGCTCATACTGTTCACCATAATGTTAACCAGAAAGGGAGAAGAAGAATAATGGTCAACAAGATTTTTAATTTCTTTATCGCATTACTGCTATTTGCAACGATGTTCGCGGCAATCGATGGAAGTACAAAGGTCTGGTATGGAAAGGAAGAGGTAAATCCAACCAGTATTGCCGATATCGCAGGACCAGTCAAAGGCGGAATATTCAGTGATTTTATCTTTTCATTCGAGGTACTTTCCTTGCTTTTGCTCGCAGCATTGATCGGTGCCCTTTATATTGCAAGAAAGGAGGCCTGAAATGTCCCTGTATACATATCTTCTAATAGCCGCCATCATATTCACGGTGGGAGCATACGGAATAATTACACAGAGAAGCGGAATCAAGATCCTGATGTGCATAGAAATCATGCTCAATGCTGCGAATCTTAACCTGGTTGCCTTTTCGAGTTACAATGGGAACGCCGCAGGCCAGGTATTCGCGCTATTCTCAATCGCTATAGCGGCAGCAGAAGCAGCCATAGGGTTTGCAATACTCGTTGCTTTGTTCAGGGTAAGGGATACGATCAATCTTGACAATATCAATATTCTGAGGTGGTAAGATGTTCAGTGATTATGCAGCAGCAATTGTATTGCTACCCATATTCGGGTTTGTGCTCACGCTTTTCCTGGGAAAGAAACTCCCACATGGGGGTGCATATATCCCAATCGCAGCTATAGCATGCTCGTTTATCATTTCTCTTGGCATTTTCTTTGAGATATATCCCGACAGAATAGTGCAGCAGTCCTGGCCATGGTTCGCCGGGATGAACCTGGGGATACTGATCGACCCGCTCGCCATTGTGATGCTGCTGATGGTCACGTTCGTAAGCCTGCTCATTCATATATACGCCGTGGGATACATGGCGCATGACCCTTCAAAACCGCGATACTTTGCGGAAACGTCTCTTTTCACGGCAGCCATGCTCGCCGTTGTTCTCTCAGACAACATTCTCCAGTTCTTCATATCATGGGAGATAGTGGGTCTTTGCTCTTATCTCCTCATCGGGTTCTGGTACCACAAGCCCTCAGCTGCAGCTGCCGCGAAGAAGGCTTTCCTTGTGACCAGGGTAGGGGACGTGCTTTTCCTTGCAGGGATCGTACTTCTTTATGTCAATCTGAGTGAGATCATCACGAACCCGGCCAGTGCATTCAAGATCGAGCCTGGAAATTTTATCCTCCAGTTCAAGACCATGTTCCAGGCGATACCGCTTATCGATAAGACACAATTGACCTACATCACTCTGTTGTTCTTCGGTGGCGCAGTCGGTAAGAGCGGTCAGTTCCCGCTCCATGGCTGGCTTCCGGATGCAATGGAAGGACCGACAACGGTTTCGGCATTGATCCATGCGGCAACGATGGTTACCGCTGGTGTATATCTTGTCGCCAGGACGTTCCCGATGTTTGCTGCAGCCCCGGACTCGCTCCTCGTGGTGGCGTATATCGGCGGGTTCACCGCGCTTTTCGCAGCCACGATGGGACTTGTGATGAACGATATCAAGAGAGTGCTTGCATATTCGACCGTCAGTCAACTTGGTTATATGATGCTGGCGCTGGGAACAGCGGGACTTGCAATCGGCGCACAGGCAGTCGGGATATCCATGTTCCACCTCATAAGCCATGCGTTCTTCAAGGCCCTCCTTTTCCTGTGTGCGGGAAGCGTTATCCACGCGGTTGGGACGAACGATATCCGCGAGATGGGGGGACTGTTCGATAAGATGAAGATCACCGCCATCACTATGTTGATTGCTGCTCTTGCACTTTCCGGGATTGGTATTCCACTGATCAACCTTGGTATTCCAAGTATAGGTGCATCGGGTTTCTTCAGCAAGGATGCCATCATAGAAGGGGCGTTTGAATTCGGTGATAAAACCGGTAATTTCATCCCGTACAGTTTCGCCATTATTGCAGCCCTTCTGACATCCATATACATTTTCAGGCTGTGGTTCATGACCTTTACGGGAACGCCGCGCTCGGAGCGCCATGCCCACGAGTCACCCAATGTGATGACCCGACCGCTTATGATCCTGGCGGTATTTGCCCTTTTCTTCGGTTACTCACAGACAGGTTTCTACAATTATCTTGATAAAAATTTCGAACTCATGGATGTATCAGTTCCGGCACATGAAGGTGAGGCAGCATTCAATCCATCCATCATAATTGTATTACTGCCGGTACTGGTCGGGGTGGCCGGACTTCTGATATCCTATTATATCTATTATAAGCGCAGGCTGGATATGAGCAAGCTCGTTTCATCGGAAAACCCCGTGTACAAACTCTTGCTAAACAGGTATTACGAGCCCAGGATAGCCGCGGATATAATAGGTGTAAAACTGACGCATGGCGTTGTGGCACAATCCGGTGAGTTCGTGGACAGGAAGATTATCGACGGGCTCGTGATAGATAATGTTATCAGCAACACATTGTTCAAACTCGGTGAGTTTGCCAGGAAATTACAGACAGGTGTTGTCCAGAATTATGCATCTGTCATATTGCTGGGAATAGGCCTGCTTTTGATGTACTTTTTGATCAAAACCGGAGGGACATAAATGGCTGATTTGATCTCGTTGATGATTGCCATCCCTTTGATAGGCGCTATTATCGCATTTTTGACCAGAACCAGGGAACAGGCCCGTGCGATCGCGTTACTGACATCGGGGATATCGCTTGTCATCTCGCTTGTATTGCTCATGAGGTTTGATTCCTCCGTCTCAACCATCCAGTTTTTTGAAACGCATCCATGGATAAGCAGTCTCGGGATAAGCCTGAAATTCGGCGTTGACGGTATAGGAATGCCGCTTGTCCTTCTGTCAAATATAGTTATCCCGCTCACTGTCATATTCGCATGGGGGGAGACAAAAGAGGCGAACAGGTTTTACGGACTGATACTACTTGAACAGGTCGGCGTCCTCGGTGTCTTCACCTCCCTTGACTTCTTTGTGTTCTACATATTCTGGGAGGTCGTCCTGATACCCATGTATTTCCTCATTAGCATCTGGGGAGGGCCGCGGAAAAATTACGCTGCGATAAAATTCTTCATATACACGCATGTAGCCAGCCTTGTGATGCTGCTTGCGATATTCTCGCTGTATTTCAATGCATGGCAGATCTCCGGTACCCCAAATTTCGATATGTTCTACCTTCTGAAAAACTATTCTGTGATCGAATCCCCCCTGCTGAAGGATGCAATATTCCTGGCATTACTGTTCGGTTTTCTCGTTAAGATGCCGGCAGTGCCTTTCCATACATGGCTGCCGGATGCGCATGTGGAGGCACCCACGGCGGGGAGCGTAATACTTGCTGCGCTGCTTCTCAAGATGGGTGGATACGGCCTTTTCAGGGTGATACTTCCACTTCTTCCTTATTCAGGCTCCCCGGATAAATTGATCAGCCTGATGGCGATCATAGGTGTCCTGAGCATTCTTTACGGGACATTCCTCGCCCTTGCCCAGCGGGACCTCAAGAAGATGGTGGCATATTCAAGCATCAGCCACATGGGTTATGTGACTCTTGGCGCAGCAGCTCTCATCCCTCTCTCCGTGAGCGGGGCGATGTTCCAGCAGTTCTCACACGGTCTCATTACGGCCGTATTGTTCATGTCCTGCGGCGTGATCCAGCACTCAGCGGGTACGCGCATCATTGGCGACCTGGGTGGCATTGCAAAACACATGCCAAAGCTGGCGTTCCTCATGCTCGCGGGGTTCCTTGCGTCTCTTGGATTGCCGGGAATGAGCGGTTTCGTCGCGGAGTTCCTGGTACTTGTGAATTCATACTTCACACTGCCCACGTTCGTGATACTTGCCCTCTTCGGAATAGTTTTCACGGCAGGGTATCATCTCTGGGCCATGCAGAGGGCTGTCTTCGGGACGTATAATGAGAAACTCGGGCATATCCACGATGGAGCAAGCTATGAAATACTCGCCATGTCGATGATTGTACTGCTTGTGATTTTCTTCGGGCTCAACCCGAACCCCATACTTAACATGATGACCACGAATGCAGAGCAACTCGTGAAATTTGTTGCTCTTAGAGGAGTGATAACATGAATTATGCATTGCTCGCACCGGAGATACTGCTCACAGTAATGGGATTGGTAATTGTACTGCTCGGTCTCCTGATGAAGGACAAATCCAAGAATGTGCTGGGATACATAAGTGCTGCCGGTCTTGCCGCAGCGCTCATATATATTATCGGTTCAAAAGGCGAGGGGAGTTTTTTCTATAATGCTATAGTTATCGATCCCTTATCCCAGTTCTTCAAGTTAATATTCGTTGTCGTATCGCTTCTGGCCGTGATAGCCTCGATAAAGTATTTTGAGAACAATCGCAACCAGGATGAGTATTATGCTCTTCTTCTTCTTGCGACAGTGGGAATGATGGTCGTTGCCTCAGCAAATGATCTGCTGGCGCTCTTTGTGGGATTTGAACTTGCGAGCATGTCGACGTACGTACTTGCGGGTTTTGAGAAAAAGAACCCGGCATCGCTCGAAGCGGCTTTAAAATATTTCATTATCGGCTCCCTCTCTTCGGCGTTGATGTTGTTCGGCATGTCTCTCGTATATGGTATAACAGGTTCCACGAATATTCCGGCGATCGTCGAGTATTACAGGACAGGCCCTGCTGTCGGCCTTGACATAATCGCCATGATGTTCCTTATTGCAGGATTTGGTTTCAAGATGGCGCTTGTCCCATTCCACATGTGGGCGCCGGATACATACGAAGGTTCGCCGAGTGTTGTGTCTGCTCTCCTTGCCGCTGGGTCTAAGAAGATGGGTTTTGTTGCAGCATTCAGGATACTCGTTCTTGCCCTTGTTGCGATCCGCATCGATCTCCAATTGGCCTTTGCTATCCTTGCAATAATTACGATGACATACGGCAATGTCGTAGCGATCTCCCAGAAAAGCATCAAGCGCATGCTTGCCTATTCTTCGATAGCCCAGGCAGGTTACATATCACTTGCATTCGTTGTCACGACCCAGATGTCCATAGGAGGAGGGATACTGCTGGCTCTTGGCCATGCCCTGATGAAAGGCGGGGCTTTCATCGCCGTAGCCGTGGTGGGTTACATGGTTTTATCCGATGACAAGAATGCAAAGAACACCGATGACCTGTCTCATTTCGCAGGGCTTGGTAAACGCGCGCCAATAACTGCATTCTCGTTGCTAGTATTTTTCCTGGCACTGGCAGGCATTCCGCCGTCTGCGGGTTTCATCGGGAAGTTCGTTATATTCTATTCGATAACGATAGAAGCAGTAAGGCAGGCGAGCAGCTGGCTCCTCTTTGTTGTGATTGTGGCCATCCTGAACAGTGCTCTCTCCATCTATTACTATGCCCGCGTTATAAAGTACATGTACGTGCATGAGCCTAACGGCGAAAGGATCAAAGAGCCAACACCGTACGTAATAGCGATCGTGCTTGCGGTGATCGGGACGATCGGGATCGGCGTTTACCCCGAGCCATTTATTAACTGGGCATTGGCAGCGGCAAGAGTATTAGGAGTGAGTTAAAATGGCAGACTGTGAATTGTCCGGCGTGGCAAGACCAACTTTGTGCCCCGTGAAAGTGAATGACCCGGGAGTGAAGGCAGCCTATCCGACTGGCACATGGAAAGGTATCAGCGAAGAGAGCCTGGAGAGCTGCCATCAGGCAAACCTTAACAGGGTGCCTGTAAATGGAAAGAAATGCGATCTGTGCGGGATAAAAAACTCACCACTTTACCTGGTCAAGGTGCAGGTGCCGATTTTCCAGGAACCCTATCACAGAGAGGTCGATAAGGCAATCTGTGAGAGCTGCTTCGAGGCCTGTGAGGATACCATAAAAAGAAGGGAAGCTGAAAAGGAAGAAGCGCACCACTAAGAGTTTGCCTAAAAATAAATAGCAGTATTTTGGAAAACAAACCGCAGATTAACGCAGATGAACGCGGATTTGTTTTCAGGAATTATGAATAAAATTGGATAAGTTATTTTTCCGTGAACTCTAACTACATCTATTTCCCGATGTCCCCCGGTGAAGCCTGGTATTTGGAGGGGCATTTTGTGAGCATCTTATAGGCTTTGAACACATTACCGTCGAACTGCCCAGTAGCAACAACCTGAATATTCGTATAACCTGGCGGGATATCGGGTTTGTTGCCAATTGAAATAACATCGATCGTCTCTTTCCCATCCGTCATTTTGAATGTCAGTGTACGGTTGAGCGCATCCCAGTTGTCTGTGCCCGTGACCATTGACCCATTTACGTTGATCATTTTACCTGCCAGATTTTCCTTTGCTGCCACGGCCTCACTGACCTCATACTGGTTCGAAGCCACTCCATTAAAAGCCAGGTATCCCAATATCACTATAACAATGGCCACTCCCAATATCAATCGCTGTTTTTTATGTTTGGTGTTGGACAATTATGAATGGAACACAGATGACACGGATTTGACGGATTTTCACGGATAATTTCAATCCGTGCGCATCCGTATCATCTGTGCAATCTGTGTCCCGTCTCGGTTCGTCTTTGTTCAGCAAAAACCTTCCGAACAACTTTAAGACCAAAAGATTTTACATCATCACCGGAACCATAAGTTAAGATCATGAATCCATAAACTAAAACCTAAAAAATCAGGTGAATAATAGAGTTAAAGAAAAGTTTGAGTTAATAAAAGATTTATTGAGAAGGTAAAGATCAAAACAGCTGCAGAAGATAAAGACACATGAAGTGTGCTATTCATAGGGCTTGCAAGGCTAAGGTAAATGAGTATGAAGTCTCTGGAGAAGTATTTTTTGGTGTTTCCTCCCAAAACTTTAATAAATGTAGGTAACATGACAGGTTGAAGTTATTAAAATTAGTTGTAACAAGGGTACATTATGCCGGACATGGAAATCTTTTTTGATATCGGTGGGATGTTATTTTTCCTGATAGTGTTGACCCTGCTTGTTAAGCCTGTAGGGACATATATAACGAACGTATATCAGGGTAAGCGTACTCTTTTAAGTCCCGTCCTGGTGCCTCTTGAGAATCTGATCTACAAAGCGGCAGGCATAAAGCATGATGAAGAGATGGACTGGAAAGATTATGCAAAGGCAATGCTCTTATTTAACTGTCTTGGAATAATCGTCCTGTTCCTGATACTGCTGCTCCAGGGCATCCTTCCTCTCAATCCGCAGGGGTTCCCGGGATTTTCGCTTGATCTTGCACTCAATACAGCCGTCAGTTTTGTTACAAATACCAACTGGCAGGCATATAGCGGTGAATCGGAAGCAAGTTACCTCACCCAGATGTCAGGGCTGGCAGTCCAGAATTTTCTTTCGGCTGCTACAGGTTTGTGTGTAGCTCTCGCCTTAATCCGCGGCTTTACCAGGCATACTTCCCAGACCATTGGGAACTTCTGGCAGGATATGACTAAAAGTGTATTATACATTCTGCTGCCCGTTGCTATCATTGCATCCCTGCTGCTGGTCTCCCAGGGCGCTATCCAGAATTTTGATCCTTATGCAAATATTTCGCTTGTCCAATCCTTCCTAACACCGGACGGGCAAAGCATCAGCAATCAGATGCTTCCCATGGGACCTGTTGCATCCCAGGAAGCAATAAAAGAATTTGGGACGAACGGCGGCGGTTTTTTCAATGCAAACTCAGCACATCCTTTTGAAAACCCCACTCCTTTAACCAATTTTCTGGAAATACTTCTTCTCCTTCTCATCCCTTTTTCTCTTACGTACACTTTCGGACGCTTCGCGGGCAATACCAGGCAGGGATGGGCAATATTTGCAGCGATGATGCTGCTGTTCATAGTGTTCCTTGGAGTGATGTACTGGTCTGAGTATAGTGGCAACCCGCTTGTGCAGCCCGGTGTCAATGGTTCTTATATGGAAGGTAAAGAGGTCAGGTTCGGGATCGGCGGCACGGTTCTCTTTGCCGTCAGTACAACTGCTACTTCCACCGGCGCTGTGAACGCAATGCATGATTCATTAACGCCAATAGGCGGAATGGTCACGATGCTGCTTATACTATTAAGTGAAGTTGTTCCCGGCGGTGTAGGGTCAGGGCTTTACACTATTCTTGCCTTTGCAATCATAGCGGTTTTCATTGCAGGTCTCATGATAGGCAGGACGCCGGAATATCTTGGCAAAAAAATAGAGGTCTTTGAGATGTGGACATCGGTGTTGATCGTCCTCACCTCAGGCATCCTGGTGCTCATTTTTGTTTCTATTGCACTGGTAATATCGGCAGGAATTTCTTCAATCCTGAACCCCGGCCCGCACGGTTTAAGTGAAGTGCTCTATGCTTTTGCCTCTGTATCCAATAACAACGGCAGCGCATTTGCAGGACTTAATGCCAATACCCTTTTTTATAATCTGTCAACAGCCATTGCAATGCTTATCGGCAGATTTGTTCCTGCAATAGCAGCACTTGCCATGGCCGGGTCACTTTCGAAGAAAAAATATATCCCGCCAAGCATCGGTACCCTCCCAACACATCAGATTACATTCGTCTTATGGCTTGCCGTTGTTATTCTGATAGTCGGAGCCCTTACGTTCTTTCCTGCCCTGTCGCTGGGACCGATTGTTGAGCATATGATCATGCATGCAGGTCAATAATATGACTAAGACAAAAAATATAACAATCTTTGAACCAGAACTCTTACGCCAGGCATTACTGGATTCGTTAAAAAAGCTAAATCCCCTCAGCCTGTGGCGAAACCCTGTCATGTTACTCGTGGAGTTCGGAAGCATCATTACTACTGCCAGCTTCTTTGCAGGCTTATTTTTTAAATCAGGCGAATCTTCCTGGTTCACAGGAGCTGTATCCTTATGGCTCTGGCTGACGGTGATTTTTTCAACCTTTGCAGAGTCGCTTGCAGAAGGGCGGGGAAAGGCACGCGCCGAGTCGCTTCGTAAAACACGCACAGAAGTAATGGCAAAAAGGCTGGGCGATCCGGGGTCGAAAGAAAAATACGAGCTTATCTCTTCTGCAAACCTCCATAAAGGGGATTATATACTCGTGGAAGCGGGGGAAATAATTCCCGGCGATGGTGAAGTGGTTGAAGGTGCAGCCCTCGTGAACGAATCATCTGTCACAGGCGAATCAGCCCCGGTCGTCCGGGAATCAGGCGGAGACAGAAGCGCTGTAACAGGCGGGACAAAAGTCATTTCCAACCAGATCATCGTGCGCATAACAGCGAATCCGGGTGAGGCTTTCCTGGACAGGATGATCGCCATGGTTGAAGGTGCAAAGCGCCGTAAAACCCCCAACGAGATCGCACTGGAAGTACTGCTGATATCGTTAACAGCGGTCTTCCTGCTCGTGGTTATCAATTTCAGCTCCCTATCCATATACAGCATCCAGGCTGCGGGACATGGGGCTCCAGTCTCGATTACAGTCCTTATAGCGCTTTTTGTTTGTCTGGCGCCGACAACGATTGCAGCACTCCTTCCTGCTATCGGGATTGCGGGCATGGACAGGCTCTTTGCGAAAAATGTGATAGCCCTTTCGGGGAGAGCCATTGAAGCGTCCGGAGATGTAGATATCCTTCTCCTCGATAAGACAGGAACAATTACCCTGGGTGACAGGCAGGCGGTGGAATTTATTCCGCTGACGGGACGTTCCGAGCAGGAAGTTGCCAATGCAGCACTATTTGCATCGCTGACTGATGAGACGCCCGAAGGAAGGAGCATTGTAGTACTTGCAAAAAAGAAATACCAGATGCGGTTGACCGCGCTACCTCACACTTCGAAATCCATTCCATTTACCGCCCAGACACGCATGAGCGGGGTTGATATTGACGGGCAATCGTATCGTAAAGGAGCTTCCGATGCGATCACGGAATATGTTAAAAGCAAAGGAGGAAATGTGCCCCCTGAACTTGAACCGAAGGTGGAAAGTATCGCAAAATCAGGCGGAACACCTCTTGTCGTATGTCATAACGCGCAAATCCTGGGCGTGATACATCTCAAGGACATTCTAAAAGGCGGCATCCGTGAACGATTTGTGCAGTTGCGGAAAATGGGTATCAAGACTGTCATGATCACTGGCGATAACTATCTTACAGCAGCAGCTATTGCAGCAGAAGCTGGTGTGGATGATTTTCTTTCAGAGGCAAAACCTGAAGACAAGCTTCGCTTGATTCGTGAAAACCAGCAGCAGGGTCATATGGTAGCCATGACAGGGGACGGTACGAACGATGCACCGGCACTTGCGCAGGCGGATGTGGCTGTAGCAATGAACACAGGAACACAGCCTGCGAGGGAAGCAGCAAATATAATAGACCTGGACAGTAACCCGACCAAGTTAATGGATATTGTTGAAATCGGCAAGCAAATACTCATAACACGTGGGACACTGACAACGTTCAGCATTGCCAATGACATTGCAAAATATTTTGCCATCATACCTGCAGCCATGGTTTCCATCTATCCTCAACTGGATATTCTCAATATCATGCATCTTGCGAACCCGTACAGCGCGATCCTGTCGGCTGTTATTTTTAATGCGATCATTATCCCCATGCTAATACCACTTGCATTGAAAGGCGTCAAATACCGCCCGATGCCTGCTGAAAAGTTGTTGATGTACAACCTTCTCATCTATGGGCTCGGCGGAATAATAGCGCCGTTTATAGGGATAAAAATTATTGATATTGTAATAAGCGCGTTTATGCGCTAGAGAGGACAGGGAATGAAAAACATAAAGACCACGCTAAAACTCTTTGCAATCCTGATGGTGCTTGTCGGTGTTATCTACCCCGTCGCAGTAACCGTACTGTCGCAGTTATTCTTCCCAAAAGAAGCGGGGGGAAGCCTCCTATACGATTCTGGCGGTAACATCACAGGTTCAGCCCTGATCGGGCAGCCTTTTTCAGACCCAAAATACTTCTGGCCGCGTCCTTCAGTTACTTCAGGCTATCCATATAATCCCCTGGCTTCCGGAGGCTCAAATCTCGGACCTACAAATAAGGATTTGATAGACCAAATTTCCAATAGAACAGAGCTACTGAAGTCATCCGGCATACAGTCTCCGGTACCTTCGGATTTAGTAGAGGCTTCGGCGAGTGGTTTAGATCCTCACATCAGCGTGCAATCCACTCTGGTACAGATACCCCGTGTCGCAAGGGCACGTAATCTCAGCGAAGATACGTTAAATAAACTGGTGGTTGAGCACATTGAGAACAGGCAGTTCGGGTTCTTAGGTGAGCAACGTATTAATGTCTTGGAATTGAATCTCGCTCTGGACAGTATGAAGTAGATTTTAATGACAGATACAGAAGATAAAAGACCGGAACCAGAATCTCTCCTGGCAATTGCACAACAGGAAGAAACAGCCAAAAAACGTGGAAAACTGACCATCTATTTTGGCGCCGCACCCGGTGTCGGGAAAACCTATTCCATGCTCTCTGATGCCAGAATGCGTAGACAGGAAGGAATAGATATTGTTGTTGGTTACGTTGAAACACACGGCAGGGCAGAAACCGAAACACTCCTGGAGGGTCTGGAAACCATTCCCCTCATTGTTTCTGAATATAAAGGGGTACAGCTTGCGGAGATGGATTTAGAAAGTGTTCTTGAGCGGCGGCCCAGGATTGTGCTTGTTGATGAATTAGCCCATACAAATGTTCCCAATTCCCGCCATGCCAAGCGCTATCAGGACGTAGAAGAGCTCCTGAACGCAGGAATTGATGTATATTCGACCCTGAACGTGCAGCATCTGGAAAGTTTAAATGACACCGTCTTCCGTATAACAGGAATCCGTGTCAGTGAAACTATCCCGGACACTTTTTTCCAGTTGGCGGATGAGATCAAGCTTGTAGATCTTCCTTTTGAGGAGTTGCTGAAACGATTGAAAGAAGGAAAGGTCTATGCAAAAGATATGGCGGAAAATGCTGTTAGGCGTTTCTTTAAGCCTGGGAATTTGCTTGCACTTCGTGAAATGTCATTGCGGCTTGTAGCCGGCAGCGTAGATGAAAAAATGCTTCAGTACATGAGGGCGCATGCAATCGGGGGGCCATGGTCTGCTACAGAGCGTATCCTGGTGGGAGTATTAGCCAGTCCTTATGCGGAGCAACTGGTCCGCTCAGCCTTTCGCATAGCCTCTGAACTGAATGCAGAATGGATAGCGCTCTATGTAGAAACTGTCAAACATGGGCAGTTATCAGATAAAGAACAGGAATGGCTTAAAAATACCCTGGATCTCGCTGAAAAGCTGGGTGCACGTGTCGTCTGGATCAAAGGGGATGATGTTGCTGAGGAAATCGCCCGGTATGCACAGAGCCATAATGTTACAAAGATCGTAATGGGCAAACCCAGGCGTTTTGGATTGTTTCCTTCTCTGGCCCGGAAGATCATGGTGCGTACAAGAGATATCGATGTTTTCCTCTTTGCAGGCAAGAGCGAACAACCTGTACCTGAGAAAAAAATAGGTATGATCAGCCCGCTAAATTATTTCATAAGCGCAGTTGCTGTTATTCTTGGTTCTTTATTCGGTTTTCTTTTGAGAGACATTCTTGGTCCGATTAACTTACTATTCTTAATGCTTCTACCTGTTGTATTGATCGCCATTTTCATGGGGAGAGGTCCGTCTATCTTTGCAGCAGTCTTAAGCGTTCTCATTTTTGATTATTTCTTCATTCCACCGTATTTCAGCTTTGCCGTTTCAGATGTAAGGTATTTTTTATCTTATCTCATGTTCATTGCGTTTGCCTTTGTAATTAGCAATCTTGCGTCCAATCTTCAATACAAGGTGCATCAGCTTCAACAGAGCGAGTCCAGAACTATAACTTTATATGAATTAAGCCAGGACCTTGTCACTGCCCGGAGCATTGATCAGGTTTTACATCTGATGATTCGCCATACAAGGCAAATTTTCCCATGCGATATGGCTATTTTTCTTCCCGAAAATGGACAAATTTCGGTCAGGGCTTCTACCGAGAGGTTTCAGATAAACCCGAAAGAACTTGGTATAGCAAACTGGGTCTGGCTCAATGGCGAACCTGCAGGCATGGGCACGGACACACTACCCGAAGCATGGGCGTACTATCTTCCCATGAAAACGGCAGATACCGTAAAGGGTGTTGTGGGATTTCATTTCGACGCTCCTCTTCAGATTCTTACCCCCGAAAATAAGGTTGTATTTGATACCATTGCTCGCCTCGGGGCTCTGGCGATTGAAAGGATTGGCTGGATATAGAAGTCCTTTTGAAACTATGAATGATGTGATTACAAATTTACCCCAACATGTCTGTGGACATTAACATTAATGTATTAGAATTGAATCTTGCTCTGGATAATATAAAGTAGAATTTCAATGATAGATTCAGAAGATAAAAGACCGGAACCGGAATCTCTTTTGGCAATTGCCAAAAAGGGAGAAACAGCCAGAGATATCGCTGTTTTTCTTTTTACAGGCAAGAGTGAACAACTTATATCTAAGAAGAAAATAAGTACGATCAGTCTACTAATTTACGTCATAAGTGCAATTGGTGTCATTATTGCTTCTTTATTAGGTTTTCTTTTTCGGGATATTCTCGGTCAGGTTAACTTACTGTTCTTAATGATTATACCTGTCGTACTGATCGCTATTTTTTGGGGACGTGGCCCATCTATCCTTGCAGCGGTCTTAAGCATTACGATTTTTGATTTATTGTTTGTTAAACCGTATTTCAGCTTTGCTGTTTCGGAAGTAAGATATTTTTTATCTTATCTCATGTTTATTGCGTTTGCCTATGTAATAAGCAATCTTGTATCAGATCTTTACTACACTGTGCAGCAGTTTGAGCAAAGCGAGACCAGAAATACAACTTTATATGAATTAAGTAAGGATCTAATCACTGCCCGGAGCATTGATCAGGTTTTACACCTGATGATTCGTCATGCAGGACAAATTTTCCCTTGCGATATGGCCATTTATCTTCCTGAAAATGGACAAGTTTCTCTCAAGGCTTCTACCGACATGATCCAGATTAACCCGAAAGAACTTGGTATAGCAACTTGGGTCTGGCTCAATGGCGAACCTGCCGGTGTGGGCACGGACACACTACCCGAAGCATGGGCTTACTATCTTCCCATGAAAACGACAGATACCGTAAAGGGTGTAGTGGGATTTCATTTCGACGATCCTGAGCAGATTCTTACTCCTGAAAATAAGAGTGCACTAGAGATGATTGTTCTGCTGGGAACTCTGGCGATTGAAAGGATTGGCGGGAAGGAATGATGTCATTCTTCATTTCCAGATCCTGTTCTCTGTTCTGATTTCAGTAACATAAATAATTTCACAGGCACCATATCCGCTGTCATATCGAGTCAGGCTTGTTTTCCATGAATTACCTTTTTCATTCTTCACATTGATCAGAAAACCCTTTAATGTCACTTTGTCATTGACTCTCATAGAATTAAGTGCACTGGAAACATTACCGCTGGCAGGGATGATGTGGTTGTTCGAGGAGTGTGATATCATATAATATTCACCGAAATAGGGCACTGACCTGTAGTAATACGAACAAAATCTTTCGCTCTGGCTGTAACTTATGTTCGGCTCGCCGGCCATCTGCCCCCAGACGGTGCATAGGTCTATTGGAGAAACCTGCATTTCGTCCTTGTATGTTCTTATGCTGACCACTTTCGCCGATATTTCATAGATCGCCACAGGTGTGAGCGTGTATCTGTCGTCAAATGAGTTTATGATAAAGTTTTCTCCTTCGTACTGCTTCTGCAATGGTTCTTTGGAAATGTCAATATCCTTTGAAATATCAACATCCTGCGGAATAAATCCATGAACTTCCCACCCCGATACAAGCGTTCCGATCAAGAAGATCATAAGAATTACAACCAATACAGATGCTATTGCCATCAGGATAAATGAAGAACTCTTTTTTTTGGGTACTTGTCCTCTGTCTGGATTAGTATAATAATATTGAATATTCATCATCTTTATTTATATTTTATAATAACAATTTATATAAAAAGCTTTGCTCTACATTTAGGGTACATATCTTTGCTTTCCAGGATGGAATTATGTCAGATGAAAATAGATGGTGTTATGGACGCAATACTGAAGAGGTTTAACCTTAATTGATAATTAGCTGATTGTGCTTGAGGATTAGAGAATGCTTGACCATTCAAATAGGGTTTAGATAAAATTAATCTTATCCCGGATAATGAGAGCGCATGGAAGTCCTCCTGATAATACTCGTTGCATTCTTTATAGCCCTTGTTTTCTCGATGCTCGGCCTTGGAGGCGCGATCATTTACACCCCGCTATTCTTCTGGCTTGGACTTCCTATTTTGATCGCCATACCCATGGCGCTTCTCATGAACGCGATAACAACCGCCTCGGCTTCTATTACGTATTTGAAAAATCAAATGGTGGACACAAGAACGGCTTTTCCGATCATTGGCACATCCATTCCGGGTGCGCTAACAGGTTCTTACCTTGTAAGGGTGATGGATACTGGAATAATAATTCTAATACTCTCAGTTGTACTTCTTGCAGCTTCCATAAGGATATTTTTCTTCAGCAGTATCGGCTTCACCCTCGGGACGACGTTTAAAAAAAAGATATGGATAGGCGCATGTGCAGGCTTTTTGATCGGAGTGATTTCCTCTCTTGTGGGCATAGGGGGAGGAACTTTTGTAGTTCCTCTCCTTCTGGTCCTTGGGTTTGAAATGAAAAACGCGATCGGAACCTCATCCTTCATTATAACTTTTACATCTTTATCAGGATTTCTGGGGCACATGAGTTTTGGAGGCCAGAATATGGACATGACCATTTTATTTTATGCCGGCGCGGCGGCATTTATTGGAGCCCAGACAGGTTCAAGGGTAATATTCAAGAACATCTCTTCAAGATCGCTTGAGCTTATGTTTGCACTTGTGCTTTTGCTCATCGCGGGCAGACTTCTCTACGGGCTAAAGTGATTATTCCAGCTTATTCAATTCCTTAAAATCAATGATGGTAGAAATCGGATGCGTGTCCACCTTGATCCCCATTTCTTCCACTGCTGCCATACCATTTACTCCCGCATAAGCCACGATGCCTACCTTGCCGTTCTCAACTGGCGCGTTCAGTACGGACTTTCCGGGTTTGCCGATTTCTGCAATACCGCCTATTTTGGCTTCAATAATGGATTGCAGGACGACTTCAGCTTCCGATACAGCCGATGCAGGGATCTCGCGTAGGTTGGCAAGCAGTTTGCCTGAACCCTTTTCCACAGCGTCCATGACCCGCGTCATCCTCTTGGATATAAAGATCCTCATCGGGTCAATAGAAGTACCGCTATAAGCAATGATATCGTCAAAACCGGCGGGTTTCCTGTTCTTTACATCTAATAAACCACCGTATCTGGTATTGACGGGAATCCCATTTTTCATTAATATCCCGTCGATGGTGATACTGCACATCGTAGCTATTCCTATTTTGCCTTCGGGGATCTTAATATCAGAAGTTACAGTTCCCTCTTCTATTAACTTGATATATGGACTGATGGAATAACTATCATACATCACATGGTGGAGCATTCCCATCGTTTTTTCAAAATCGTTCTTGTCAATAACCGAGGTGTTGACAATTACGCTGCCCTGACCCGACTTCAGGTCAAATGTAGTATCATAAATTAGTTTCTCGATCCTTGTGATGATAAAGCCCAGCCTGTCTCCAACAAGCGCATTATTGAGTTCTTCTATTCCCCGCTCTGTGATTACCCTGCCGTCGTAGCCCTGGCGCTGGGTGAGGCCGCGCTCATCAAGGATGCGTAGATGGTAGCGGACGCCCCTCTCTCCGATGGGGTATCCGCGTTCATTCATCCTGTCAGCGATAAGCCGTGCCCCTATAGGTTCGTGGTTCTCATAGAGTATCCTCAGGATCTCTATCAGTTTCCTCTGTACCATCGAGTCGATAGTGGTTGTGTTCATTCATTCAGGTCAAATTGTGTTCAGATATCGATTGATCTCCCAATCATGTACGCTTATCCTGTATGCATCCCATTCCGCTCTTCCAAGCCTCATGAAATCTGCATATACGTGTTCTCCAAGTGCTTCCCGGATAATATCGTCAGTTTCCAGATAATCCAGTGCTTCCTTCAGGCTGCCGGGGAGAGATTCGATTCCATGGGTCTTTCTCTCTTCATCGTTCAGGTGGAAGAGGTTAAGCGTGGTGGGCTCGCCCGGGTCTATCTGGTTCTCTACGCCGTCAAGCCCCGCCATTAAAATCACCGCAAAGGAAAGATACGGATTGCACGATGGGTCTGGGCTCCTGAGCTCGACGCGCGTGCTCATTCCCCGGGCTGCCGGGATGCGGATCATGGATGAGCGGTTCGCTCCAGACCATGCGATATAGACCGGCGCTTCATATCCGGGTACGATTCTCTTATAACTGTTAACTATTGGGTTTGTGACTGCTGTGAATGACTTGACGTGTTTCTTCAGCCCTCCAACGAAATATCGCAGGGTATCACTGACCCCCATATCCTTTGACTCGTCATAGAAGGCGTTCTTTCCATTTTTGAAAAGCGATATGTTTGTGTGCATGCCTGAGCCATTTATCCCGAAGACGGGTTTTGGCATGAAAGAGGCGTGCAAGTTATTTTTTTGTGCTATGGTCTTGGTAACGAACTTAAACGTAATGACATTATCCGCGGTCTTAAGAGCATCTGCATATTTGAAATCTATCTCATGCTGCCCCATGGAGACTTCATGATGGGAAGCTTCTATATTGAAGTCCATTTTTTCAAGGTCATTAACTATTTTCTGGCGTATTTCTTCAGCCTGGTCAACAGGCGGGAAATCAAAATATCCGCCAAAATCATGAGGAATATTTGTTGCCTCACCATCTTTTCTCTTGAAGAAGAAGAATTCAAGCTCTGGACCGGTATTCATAACATAACCGCGCCTGGCTGCTTCCTTGAGTGCTCTTTTCAGGACATAGCGCGGATCGCCTTCAAAGGGCTTGCCGTCAGGTCTATAAACATCACAAATCATTCTGGCAACCTTGCCATCGCTAACCTCCCATGGAAGAACATTGTAGGTGTTTATGTCGGGTCTCAGGATCATGTCGGATTCCTCTATCCTGACAAAACCCTCAATAGACGAGCCGTCAAAGGCTATGCCGGATTTCAGGGCCTTTTCCGCCTGTGAAACAGGGATGCCAACGTTCTTGACCATGCCACCGATGTCAACGAATTGGAGTCTTAGAAATCGTACCTGGTTTTCCTCAATTGATAATAACACGTCTTCATTTGTTTTGATCATAGTTATCACTGCAACTTAAATCTATAATTTCAATATTTGGTTATAAATCATTCGGATTTACTTTTTCACAAGGCATCAGATTCATCAATAGGTGATATGTCAGTTCTATTTCCGTTTCCATAATTGATTCAAGAGGTCTTTCGGGTATTGCCATATACTTTTCTCCTGTGATGTTATGGTCTCTGCACAGCCTTATTTGATTAAGATTCACAAGGAATCAACTGTTTACAATGTATTCCCAACTTGAGAGACAATTCAAATGAAGGATGTGCGAGACCGACTATAGGCTACCGTTTTCGGACTTAAATAGTTTTCTATATATTGCCCTTCATACATACAGTTTGACAATCGGATAAAAAGAGGAACGATTATGAGAATACACTCGCTTGAACACGAGCCATTTGAAGGCCTTGGAAATATCGAAGTATGGGCGAAGACCAAAGGACACAGCATTGAGAGAACATTGCTCTATGAAAATGAGCAACTTCCCAAAACAGCGGAGTTTGACTGGCTTGTCATAATGGGAGGTTCCATGAACATTTACGAGGAAGGGAAATACCCATGGCTTATAGAGGAGAAGAAATTCATTGAAGAAGCGATATGCAAAAATAAGGTAATTCTCGGAGTATGTCTTGGATCTCAGCTCATTGCAGATGTCCTGGGCGGCAGGGTGCGAAGGAACAGGTATAAGGAGATCGGCTGGTTCCCGGTGACATTGACAAAGGAGGCCGGAGACTCCACTATTTTCAGATCATTCCCGGAAAAATTCACTGCATTCCACTGGCATGGTGATTCCTTCGAAATACCTCCCCGCGCATTAAGAATAGCTGAAAGTGAGGGCTGCGCGAACCAGGCATTTGAATCCGGGAGGGTTATTGGATTGC
Source organism: Candidatus Methanoperedens sp. (assembly GCA_027460535.1). Taxonomy (NCBI): domain Archaea; kingdom Methanobacteriati; phylum Methanobacteriota; class Methanomicrobia; order Methanosarcinales; family Candidatus Methanoperedentaceae; genus Candidatus Methanoperedens; species Candidatus Methanoperedens sp. The sequence continues at coordinate 181,695 of JAPZAR010000011.1, read as the reverse complement.
AGTTCCATCTTGAATATTCTGAAAGGAGCATCGACCTCATGTTCAAGAATTGCGGGGATGAGATAGTGGAGGGGAAATATATACAGAAGCCCGGGGAGATCCTATCTCAGATCAGCATGGTGAATGAGATGCGGAGAATCCTGAATCTGCTGCTGGATAAGATCGAAAGAGAATTTGGTGAGCCTTGAGTCATTATATATGCCTTTCTACTATTACATGCCTTAATGGATGTCCGCTTATCCCGTCCCTGCGTTGAAGACCCCACCAGGTATATAGCAGAATGTAATCTCGGGAGAAAAGTTGCCATGGAGAGATTATGCGAATTCTTGCGCAACATAGAAGCAAAGGATTTGAAATGCTCAGTGAAACTTGGGGTTGCGCGCTTTGAAATGGAAGGAAAGAGCGTGATGATATACAAGAGTGGCCGCGTGGATATCAGGCGAATCAGGAGCACTGACGAGGCAAGAGACGTGATGGGAAGGATAATGGATATGGTTGAAGAGGCTTTCAGCGATAAATCCTCTTAGAGAATTCCCCTATAGTATTGCTGGTTTTGTTGGACACGTCCTCTATCTTTCGTCCCAGGTTCTCCTCAACGCCTTTGATGTTTATCCTTATGGAGCGCTCTTTCGCATTTAAAGATTCTTCCAAGACCCGCACTCTTGTATTGAGCAATAGAATCATCATTGCCAGAGAACCGATCAGGAGCATGGCTGCCATAAGAATGACCGGGTCATAATCATGGCCGAGCCGAGTGAGCCATTTATACGTTAACACTATCGAAGACAATACCATAACGCCAGCAAGCCCGACATCTTTTGCATCCATTGATCCACCTCTGATATTTGATAACAGTTATACTTGTAAATATATATAGATTTAGTTAAGATGATTTTTTGAAGAGGGGAAATATTATTAGAAGCCCGGCCAAATATCCAGGTGATGGCACGAAAACTTGGTCCTTCGGATCTGCTCATTTTAAAAAAACTCGCACCTGAGCTTGTCGATCCTACCTGTGCACACGCGGGGCATGAATTCAGGTCGGTGCTTCCTCCTGTATCGCAGCATTTTTCCAGGGCAAAGGAGGATTTCAGGGAACGTCTTCTGAAACTCTCGGAAGAGGAATTAAATTATCTTGTTGATCTCATCTTCGAAGGGATGGAAAGCCTTCACTGCGTCAAAAAAGAACATGTGGACGCCCTCATTGAGGTTGTTAGCATGCGCCTCTCAAAAGTAAAAGCGACCGAACTGCTTGAATTCTATAAGTTCGCAGGTGATTGAAATGCCCCATATAATGGAACTCTTCGGGAAAACTCGCGTGGTGGTGAAGAACGGTAAAGTTGTCGAAGTGGGTGAACCTGTCGCTGATTGGTGCCCGGTGTTCAGCAAAGTCGCAGGTGTTTCGAAGCTCACACCGGAGGAGGCGAAAAAGAACATGGAGTACAGGATCCGCGAGCTGGGGATGTTCACCCCGCAGAGGAGGTTGGACTATGGCGTTTTTGTGAATTTCGGGGCAAGCGAGATAATGATGACTGCCCTGCGGCGTGGAATTATAGACTCCACGGTAACAGTATGCGACGGTGCAGGGACAGTGGTCACAGATAATCCGGAGCTTGTGCAGGGGATGGGCGCATTGATGTCGGGGCTGATAGAGACAGAACCCATACGTGAAATAATCGCGGGAATAGAGGCACGAGGGGGGATTGTGCTTGATAAGGAAAAGGCAAGCATTGACCAGATGGAGGGTTTCAGGAAAGCGTGTGAACTTGGATATAAGAATATCGCAGTGAGTGTGGTGCGTCCGGAGGATGCGGGAAAGCTCCGTGAAATGGAGAGAGAATATGGAGTTGAATTGACTTTAATAGGTGCGCATCTTACGGGATTACAGACCGGGGAAGCCAGGACTTTCATTGCGGCACTTGATATCGTAACCGGATGCGCCTCAAGGACTGTGCGTGATATAGTGAAACCCATTCTCCAGGTGGGTACGTCAGTGCCCATGTTCGCAATAACGCAGAAAGGTAAAGAATTACTATGCGAGAGGGCAAAAGAGGTGGATTCGCCAATTCTGGTAAATACTATGAAATTGCCTGTGCTTCCTGAACACAAGCAGCCAAAACCGCTTGCTTAAGATTCTTATCTTAATCCTTTAAGTAGTTCCAGATCTATTCCTTCATCAGGGAAAATGAGTTTTTTAATCAGATTTGCGCGCCATTGGATCGCAGGCGAGACCCTGGATGATGCCATTGTACGCGCGAAAAAAGCAAACAATTCAGGCATGGGTACCATCATCAATTATCTGGGGGAGCATGTGCGAGAGCGGTTGGAAGCGGAACAGAATCTTATGGAGATCCTGAGGCTCCTGGACAATATTGAAAAATCAAAAGTTGGCGCTTCAATTTCAATTAAGCTTACCCAGCTCGGGCTTGTTATCGAAAAAAAGCTCTGTTCATCGAATGTGGAAAAGATCGCAACCAGCGCAGCTTCAAAGAACATCTTTATTTGGTTCGACATGGAGAACTCTCCCTTTACAGAGGATACCATTGACCTCTATCTTGAGATTTTAAGAAAATATGGGAACACGGGCATTGCCATTCAGTCCAACCTGAAAAGAAGCGAAAATGATGTAAAGAGAATTGCAGCAGCTGGGGGATTCATCCGCCTTGTCAAGGGTGCATATAGCGAGAAAAGCGGGATAGCCTATAGGAGCCGCAAAGAAATTACTGTTAATTTCTCAAAGCTCATGGACAACCTTTTCTACAGAAGCCCCTTCTTTGCCATCGCAACCCATGACGATTTGCTGATAAATGAGGCGATAGAGGCTAATAAAATCCACAGGAAGAAGCTTGAATTCCAGATGCTGATGGGAGTGAGAGAAGAGCTTAAAAACCAGCTTGTAGAGAAAGGTTTAACAGTCGTGGATTACATCCCATACGGAAAGATCTGGTTTCCCTATACCACCCGCAGGTTGAGGGAACGTAAAAGGAATATACTGTTGATCCTGCGGTCTGTATTCGATTTTTAAGAAAGAGAAGCTTTTTATTACTTTACACTGTATGTAAAGTAAGGTTTTTATATAACCCCCGACTTATAACGCTTTGAAAGATTGATGCACTCATGAACCCTACAGCACCCTCCATTATTCTGGTTTTCATAGCAGGCGTGGTTACAATACTGAAGCCGTGCTGCCTTCCGCTAGTGCCTGTGATATTCTCTGGCTCAGGAGGGCACAGGCTGCGCCCCTTTGCTATCGTTTCTGGACTGGCATTGACCTTCACTGCAATGGGAGTGCTGGTATCAGCTTTCGGCGCCACGTTCACAGCATACACCGACTCCTTGCGCAGCCTGGCCATTCTATTTATCATAGGTATGGGTGCTGTGCTTTTTGATGACGACATAAACATGGAGTTCATAAAGATTTCAAGCTCGATAACCCAGGGATTGAGGCAGAATTTCGGCTCGATGAGCGGGTATTCATCAGGCATCCCTCAGGGAGGCCTGGCAGGTGGATTTTTCCTGGGCATGTCCCTTGGCATCCTGTGGATCCCGTGCGTTGGGCCCATACTGGGAGCAGTGCTTGCATATGTGGCCTCGGTAGGCAACATGTCATACGGCGCATGGATGCTGTTCGTTTACTCTGTCGGCATGAGCCTTCCCATGCTGTCCATAGCCTATTATGGCAAGAAAGTCACGAACAGATACCAGTGGTTCGTTAAGCGCGGGCCTATTCTCAAGAAACTCTCCGGACTTGTGCTCATCGTTATTGGCATTATGCTGCTGTTCAACATAGACAAGCTGATAATCAGAGCACTTTCTCCTTATTTCCCGACCACTTTTTATGGTATATAAGGCCAGTCACTTTGCAGGTTTTTGCCTGGAGTTCTCTGCATTTATCCTCGGATGCTCCTAGGCAAGTGAGGCCCTTCAATCACATTGAGAATGGCTTCCTGTATGGCGAGTATTATCAAGATCGAATGTGAATTTCCTGACATCACTCTAGCAGCTGTCAGACGGCTCTTGATTGTGGCTAAGCATGTCATGGATTACTTTCCCATCTCCCGGAAGCCACCTTCTTTTCTCCAAAAGGCTGGGTCAATATCCTGACATCGAGAACTATCCAGTAATGTTCATTCGCCCTTTTTTGTTTTCATTGCCATTATCAGGATTATTCCCGCAGCGAACAGCAGGATGCCAACCCAGGCGAAGTTTACCGCAGGTATTATTTTTAGACTCAATGGCACAATACCGCTGCTCACACCCTGGAATATCACATAGACATCAGTTCCTGTTATGCTGCTGTCCACCATCGGGAAAGTCCCGCTTCCTTTTCCTTCAAGATACTCTGCGACTCCGCTTCCGATCTTCCTGTTATTTTGGTAGACTTCAAGCCTGAGGCTCTGGACTTTATACTGACCGGAAGCTGATGTTTCACTGATTTCATCCGGGCTTGAGAAAATGATCAGGGGATATGTGGTGTTGGTTGAAGGACTCGTAAAACCAGCCATCAGGGCTCCAGTTACTGTCACCTGAATTCCCTCGGGGATGGCTACAGGTACATTGCTCTGGGTTGCCACCCAGATATTTCCCGTACCGTCGTTGAGCTCGAAATACGTTGTGTAGGTGATGGGTGGAGTTTTGGATTGTGCATTCTGCACACTTGTGATTTGACCGCTGACCTGCACTGCATTATTGGCGTAATTTTCAGGATTGCTGATTATATCCGATATCCTGGTAGCGCCGGCGGGAACACCGGTTTCAACCAGGCTGCTGGTTGATAAATCCAGGACCTTAATGCCATAACCGTTCCCGACATCAAATTGCTCTCCTTTTGCCGCGAGAGGGATGTTTATCCTGTCTATGGTTTGCGTGAAACTGGAACTGATGATAGCGCCAAAGAGAATGAACACCACGCCAAAGTGAACTGCAGCCAGACCTATGCCTTTGATCTTCGGCCGAAGGCTGCCCAGGCGAAGGAAATCTGCCAGGCGCTGGAATGTGGATATAAGTGCGTATACCATGGGCGGGAAAATAGACAATACCGAAATTGAGCCTATCAGTTTATAGAGAGTTGGTTCCCTGACAAAAAAGGGACTTGTATGATCGAGAACATAGAAGTGCTCTGTCCGTGGGAACATGGCTATAACGGTGATTGCAGCCACGATGAAAAGCGTTTGTTTCTGCTTATCCTTTTGCGATTCCTTGTAGTTCAGGCAGAATCCCAGGCCAAGGAGCAGTATTATAGTGAATGGGTAGCTCCATAAATTGAAGAAGTTCTTGGTATCGGAGGCGACATTTACCTTCAGATTTTGTGTGATCTGGATGAATGCCGGGTAAGTGATGCCCCAGAAGGAAATGAAAGCCAGGATAACGAATAATAGCAGGGATACATAGAAGATATTCCTCTTGCTCCATAATCCCCACTCTTCTTCAGCCTTTTCAGACTCGGCAAGGTAGCGCCTCATGCCAAGGACGATGGATACGACTGAGATTATCAGTATAGATATGAGAAGAAGCGAACCTGTAGAAGTGTCCCCGAAGGCATGGACAGAATTAAAAAGCCCGCTTCGGACAACGATGGCTGCATACAGTACTAAAATAAAAGAAACTGCAGCCAGCATTGGGGCTGCTATTGAGAATGTCGTCTTGTTCTTCCTGTGCAGAGCTGCCGCATGAAGGAAACCTGTAAGCGTGAGCCAGGGTATGAACGAGGCTGTCTCCACTGGGTCCCAGGCCCAGAAACCGCCCCATCCCAGTACAAGATATGCCCAGACACCGCCCACAGCAATGCCCATGCCCAGGAATAACCAGGTGAACCTTGCCCACTGCCTGCTCAACTCTTCCCACCCATCGTCTTTTGTAAGCAGGTACACGATGGCGGCGGCAAAGGGTATTGTCATGGCGGCATAGCCTATGAACATCAGGGGAGGATGGACTATCATCCAGAAGTTTACTAACAGGGCGTTCAGGCCGCTGCCGTCCGGAGGCACGAAACCAATAAGATCGGGTCTGCCCTCGTATATGGATTTGAACGGGGTCTGGACAAGAGTGAGAATTATGAGATATAGGCCTATAATCAGGGTTATTATCTGCGTTCTTATAGCCAGGGGTTTTGCATGTCTGGTGGTGTAGGCGAGCCATGCTGCGGAAAGGAAGATCACCCATGCCCATAATAGGTAAGTGCCCGGCTGACCTGCCCATGCCCCGCTTATTTTATAGATAAGCGGCAGATCGCGGCTTGAGTACTGCCAAACGTATTCATAGGTAAAGTCGCTCGCAACGAAATAATAAGTGAGAAGCAGATAGGCCAAAGTGAGAAGGCCTGTCCCCAGGAGAATCAGAGGTGTTATTGCTCTTGATAAAATATCCCTGTTCTTAAATTCTTTCAATAAAAGTCCAATTAGCGCAATCACGCTTACAGCGAGACTTGCATAAAGTAATTCATTGCCTAAAGTCGTCATATCTATTTTCCCCTGACCTGTTTTCTTACCTCAGTAACTACGGGCAGGAACGTACTGGCATCCACGGCGCCATTTATCCTGAAATCCCTCATTTCGTTTCCCTTATTGTCAAGGAAAATTACCGCAGGCGGAGCCTGGACGCGATATTTGTTCGCAACGTCCCTGTCAACATCGAGATCCATCGCTACAAGAACAAAATCATCTTCAAGTATTTTCTTAACTTGCGGGCTCCCCAGCGTGTCGCTCTGGAACTTTGCGCAGTACTGGCACCATATGGCCCAGAAATATATCGCTACAGGCTTGTTTTCCTGCCCGGCCAGTTCTATCGATTTATCCAGCGATCTTGACCAGGTGAGCCCTCCCAGGTAACTGTTGTTCTTATCGCTCAGCCTGAAATCCTTGAGGGAGATAGTGTAAGAGCCGTATGCGAAGGCTATGATCAGTATCAAAACAAGTATTGACTGCAATTTTTTGGTTTTCATAACTCAATCCTGATTTGTTTCCTATATAAGCTATATGGTTTTGCGCTATTATTTTTCTTTTTTTTTACATGTTTATACATTATACTTTACGAGATGTGTAAAATAATTATACTATCGGGAGCGTTAGAATTATCACCCCTATGAAGAGATAAATAATTGCGGTAACACTTATTGCAGTCATGCTTTGCCTGAACTCCTTATGATCAATCGATTGCCTTTTGCTGATAAGATACCCTGCCCATACGGAAAAAATGAACCCTGCCAGCAAAATGAGGATCTGCGCCTGATTAATGGTGTCAAAATTAACATCGAATTGCCATACCCCACCAAAGACCTTACCCGCATTCTCCAAAAGAAAGAATAATCCTTTCAGCAGCCTGAAGGTGTTTTCTGCAAGGTAGACAGAAAGGGCCAGGGGTATGAATGCATAGGAAAATTCCATGAACTTTTGCTTTGTGTTTTTTCCGGGAAGGGATGCCCGGGTGGAAAGGTAGAGGAGACCTGCGGCACCAAGCGTTATCAGGCTAAAAATTATTATCGCCCACATGTTCCTCCAGTAAAGGTCAAGGAAGGTCACCGAATTAACAGGAAGCGTGGATTTCACGAAATTGATGATCGTATTCCTGAACTGGAAGCGTTCCATCCCCATGACAAAAAGGAACATAATGATTATCCCGTGGACAAGATATGCTTCATCCAGATGTATCTTTTTTGCTTTTACGATATCCGCACCGGGAAGCCTTGGGCTTAGTCGGATATTCCCTTTGGAACAAGATTTCACGCATTCCATGCACATTATACAATAGTTGTTCCGCTCCATCGTTTGCGGGAACTCGCCGACTGGGCATGCTTTCCCGGCTTCGTTGCCGATGACGCACTCTTTAATGTTGTGGTCTGCGCAGGTTTTCTTTGACTTGCAGCGAAGTTCAATTGCCGAGAGCATGGAGAAAACACCCAGCACAAGCCCGATTGGACAGATGTACCTGCAAAATGACCGCTTTTCATACACAACCGCCATTACCACTGCCAGCCCGGTGAAGAATAAAAGGAGATATGCAGTATTCGGGGGATTCCGCGTAAACATGAAAAGATGCCTCTCGGCAGCGAAAATGAACAGGAAGAGAATGACAGCGATCCAGAGGTTCCGGTACTTTTCAGGATATTTCTTCTTGAAGCTGAAGAGCGACTGCGTCCAGTCCCCGACTGCGCCTATGGGGCATGCAAAACACCAGAGCCTCCCGAAAATTATGAGGGTGAAGACGAGCAGTGGATGCCAGAGGTCCCATATCATTGTCGTAGAGAAAGGGATCCCGCCGTGGAAACGCAGGTCTGGATTGCTTGAAAGCCCGAAGTATATGATGACTAAAAGGAAGATGAAGAAAAGCAGATTGATCACTGGCCTGAAAAACCTGTTCTTGACAAGGCTCCTGAAAAAATAGATATCCAGCAGATCGAATTTTTCGTCGTTTTCAACATCGTTCTTATTCATTGCGACCTCAGAAATAAACAGGGAAATAGGGCAACAGTATTTTCTTGAGATATCTATCGATCTCAAAGAGCATCATTAATCCTACGATTATCAGGATCAAGCCTGAGAGCTTCTTAAAAAAATGACCTCTTTTCGCCAACCAGGTGACACGGCCCGAAACTCTTTTTCCCGAATATGCAATGCCAAGCATGGGAATTCCAACCCCGAGAGAATATACCAGGAGAAGAATACTCCCTTGAAAAAGATTGGCAGAACCTGCGGCGACGAAAGCAAATACTGCCCCGAGAATAGGGCCCACGCATGGTATCCAGAGGATGCCGAGGGATACACCCAGGAAAAGACCTCCGAGCAGCCCTTCCCTGGGCGCGAATGATTCAATGTTTCCCATATAAGAGAAACGCTGCCTTGCGAAATTCAAAATCGAGCTTGAAGCATTCACGTATGCCTGATTTATATCATTGTCAAACAAGACAGCGCCCATGCCGATAATAAAAAAGATCGAGAGCCATCGCAGGTAATCAGCGAAAAAAGAAAAAGACGCAACCGCTGAAATGAGGACGCCCATCAGAGTAAAGGTTATTGTCATGCCCATGACTATGGCTAAGGGGCGCAGTCTGCTCCCTATGGAGCCAGACAACACCGCAGGCAGGATGGGGAGAACGCACGGCGTTATCACTGTTGCCATGCCTGCGATGAAAACCAGGAATATGGAAGGTGCGGGCATTAACCGAAGACTGAAATATCAATTCCGTACTGCTGAGTGGCTTCAGCAATAAAATTATTCAGGTTAGAGGTCGTTTTTATAATTAATATATTATTTTCCTGGCTCACTTCATAAGACTTAAACCCGCGAGATAGGCTTGAACTTTTCAATTCGTTATATTGTGCCAGCGGAACTGAGCTGTTATCCTTGATTCTAAACGCGATTTCTCCCTTTACTTCTCCCAGTATGCCGGTTTCGGATTTTATTATTCCAATATAACTTGCATCCGCAAATGGAGGTGCTGTGGTATTTATCTTTGCAAATCCCGCATTTTCATCGTCCACTTTTTCCAGGATGGATTTAAATGAGTCATATGCATTCGCATTAGTTGCAGAATTTTTAAAGAGAGCCTGCACACTGTTTGTTTTATCTTTGGAATCAAATATAAATGGTCGTGTAGAAACGATATTGTCAGCATCTGCTCCAGCATTTGATATAACATTTGCGTTTGCTTTGCCAACATCATGCAGTTCTACCCATGAGCCGTCGGGATATTCTGAATTCAGCATTCCTATAATCGGTATGCCGTAAAAATTCGTATCATGCATAAATTTCTGCTCGACTCCGATTCCCTGTTTCAGATTCGCAAAATATGCCCATGTAATCCCGGGTGGAATAAGTTTCAAACCGTCACTTAACGATCTGAAGTTATCAGGCAGGGAGAGTGCGGATAAGTCGATTGTCGGTGTCGGTGCTGGTGTTGCCAGCGTTCCGGCAAGTTTCGGTTTCAGGATTGGTATATAATTATCACTTACAGGGGGTGTATTTGTCATCATTGCCCCTATTTTGCTGTACTCCTGGTCTATCAGTGCCCTTGCCTCCGTGAGCGTCTTGCCTTCGGCGAGATATTCCTGAACTTTAGTGGCTTCTCCTACGCAGACGTCACAGAATGAGGCGTGTTCGTCATATTGCCAATTATCATTAATATAGCAGTCCCTCAGAAAACGATGCGGCCTGTAATCCGAAGCTTCACTGCCGTGAGATCCACAGCCGCAGTAGCATGGTATCTGTTCAAGTATTTCTGGATGTTCGGTTGCGTATTTATAAGCTTTTAATGTTATCGGGTTCGTATAAGCAAAACTTGGAAGTTTTACCCCGGTGTCTTGTGTTTTTTTTGTTGCTGGTCCAGCGGAGAAAACAGCATACGCTATTCCGGCAAGGACAATTACCGCAACGATGCCGATAATTAACGTACTGTTACCTTTCTTTTTCGAAATTTTTTCTCTCTTTGCTTTTACATTTTTTTCTTTCTTTTCAGGCTTCATTCTTCTTCAGGCCTCTCTATTTTTATAATTCATTTATTGTGTTGAGAAATGTTTCCGTATCTGCATATCCAGGTATTCTTCTTATTTCCTTGCCAGATGAGTCAAGAAATATCTCAGTGGGTGTACCTCGTATCATAAAATTTCGGGTTTCATTTTTTTGCTTGTACACATCGATTGAAACCAATATGAAGTTTTCGTTTAGTTTCTTGATGGCGCTCTGGTTCGTGAAGGTTTCTTCTTCGAATTTCTTGCACCAGCCGCATGATTCAGACCTTGCGTATAAAAATACAGGTTTGCTCTGCGCTTTTGCTGCCTCAAGTGCCGGGGTGAGATTCGTATAGAATTTCAATTCCTGCAGCGTCATCTTCCCGTCATCAACGGACTGGAAATTCTTGGATTGAGCCAGATAACCTGAAAATAACACGAGCGCTGCGAGCGATACGAGGATCCACTTCTTTGATAGCATCTTATTTTACGATGGATGTAAAGTAATATAAGGATTTTGGTTCTTCGTAATAGATAAAACAAAAAAACAAATTGTAAAAGAAGATTTCATCCCTTCTTTATTCTCGTTACAGCAAGCCTCACATCTTCCTGCTTGACCGTGGTCCTGCCTGCATGTTTGGCAAGCGTAATGGCCTCCCTTGAGACCTCAAGTCCGTAATCCTCAAGCACTTTTGCGAGTTCAATACCTGCATCTTCGCTTACCCTGTCCGCCCCTGCCTTTCTTATTATGCGCTCCACAGGTGCAAGGGGGAGCACGGGCAATACCTGTTGTGTCATTTTATTTTCACCTCAGAATTAAAATCTACGGTGCTTTTCATAGGAAAATAGGAGTATATATAGTTTGTCAGCTTGAAAACGTTGCTTATAAACCTGATAATCCGGGTGTCAGGGTGTAATCCATATTTTAATGCCCGGGTATGCACGCCATTCCTGATGTGTTGCTTGCGGGTACAGGGCAAAGCAAAACTTCTTAAATCGACAGGTAAATCAAATATTGATAAAGGAGGTTGGAAGTTTTGGTAATAAAACATCATGAAAGAATTCATGCAGATGAAGAAAATCTCTGCAAGAAATGCATCGGCGAACTGGAGGATTTATACAGTTACCTTGAACTTTCAAGGGAAGAACTCGACCTGCTGGATATGCCCAGACGTACGTTTACCGTCCACTTCCCGGTAAGGATGGATTCAGGGAAAGTAAAGATGTTCGTGGGTTACAGGGTGCAGTATAACGATGCAAGGGGCCCTAATAAAGGGGGAATAAGGTTCCATCCTGAACTCACACTCGATGATGTCAAAGACCTTGCCTTTCTGATGTCACTCAAATGCGCCGTGGTGAACATACCTTTCGGGGGGTCAAAAGGGGGTGTTGTGGTGAACCCCAAGGAACTCAGCAGGAACGAGCTTGAGATGGTAACACGCAGTTTTATCCGTGCAATAGCGGACTATATCGGGCCTTACAAGGACATACCCGCCCCCGATGTTTATACCGATGAAAAGATCATGGTCTGGATACTCGATGAATATGAGCGGATAAAGGGAGAACATGTGCCTGCGGTAGTGACAGGAAAACCCATCGAGCTCGGGGGCAGCAAAGCCCGGAGTTATTCAACTTCCCTGGGCGGAATACTTGTTCTCGAAGAAGCCCTGAAGAAGAAAGGATTGGATAGGTCCCAGGTGGATCTCGCGGTCCAGGGGTTCGGGAACGTGGGTGAGAACGCAGCCAGAATACTTCATGAGAGAGGATATAAAGTCATTGCAGTGAGCGACTCAAAAGGTGGAATAATAAATAAAGAGGGTCTTGACATCCCTGAGGTCATGAAGCACAAGAACCAGACAGGTAGCGTGGTCGATTTTGCAGGGAGTACCAATATCACCAACGAGGAACTGCTTACCTGTGAATGCGATATCCTGGTCCCTGCGGCCCTTTCGGAGCAGCTTCATGAGGGCAATGCCGGAGATGTTAAATCGAAGATAGTCCTTGAGCTTGCCAATGCCCCGACTACGATAGAAGCGGATGAAATACTCGCCGAGAAAAAAATTATGCTCATACCTGATATACTGGCCAATGCCGGTGGCGTGGTTGTGAGTTATTTTGAATGGATACAGAACCTTAATAACGATTACTGGGAGGAAGAGAGGGTTCTTGAAAAATTGGATAAGATAATGGTGAGCTCATTCAATGATGTCCATGCGCTCTGCATTGAAGAAAACTGCGGTTTGCGAAGGGCGGCTTACCAGCTCGCGGTAAAGAGAATACTTCACGCCGAAAGATTGCGTGGGAACCTATGACCGGGCCTTTGCGCTGGCGGCTATGAAATCGCGCACAAGCTTTGTGCCCAGGAGGGCCGTCCCTCCGGAATCATATGGAGGAGCAATCTCGACAATGTCAAAACCAACAATATCAGGCGCCAGACATGAAATCGCTTCCCTGATATCGCGAGGTGCCAGCCCATAGGGCTCAGGTGTTCCCAGAGCGGGGGCATAAGCAGGGTCAATGGCGTCCATATCGATGGACAAATATAATGGCCCATCGATATAATGGCGAATTTCATGGATTATTCTCTCGATGCCAGAGGAAAACACGTCTTCTGCCGAGAACATCTTGATCCCGTTATTGCTCACATACTCATATTCCTCGCGTGCTCCGCTTCTAATGCCCACGGCTGCATATTTTTTCGTCACATTTTCAATGATGTGCCGTGAGATACATGCATGGCTGTTTTTTTCGCCTTCATATTCTTTCCTCATATCCATATGTGCATCAAAGACCACGAATCCCAGTTCCGGATATTTCTTTTTACAGGCTTTGGCAAAAGGCAGTGTGAGGGAATGCTCACCCCCGAGCATTACAGGGATCTTTCCGTCAGCTACAAAATTCCCGGCATGGACTGAAATCATATCCAGGGTTGAATCCACATCCGAAGCTATCTCAAGATCTCCCGCATCATGTATTTCGACATCGCGCAGGTCTATATCGAAAAAATAGTTGTATGTCTCGAAATTATATGAGTTATTCCTCATTTCCTGAGGCGCGATTTTACTTCCACGCCTGAAACAGGAAGTGCCGTCAAAAGGCACCCCACAAATCACGTACCGTGCGTTTTTATAATCCGATGTTGCGTCAGCAAAACTGGTTCTTTGCATCTATGTTCGCATATCTATTTTCATTTTTCCCATCGAGATCAGATAGGAAATCTCTTTTCCCGCTTCTATTTTGCCTTTGAGGTCATCTGGTATCTTAAGTTCCAGTGTGGAATAATCCGCCAAATCCATTATCTGGGCAACTTCCCCGGAAACTGCCAACACCTGCCCGTTCTTTCTTTCAACGATAGGTATGTAAGTCTTTTCTGTCACCGGGGCTATGATCGACCGCTTCATCCCGTCGAATATGCCGATGGCATCGATCCTGGATTTCGCTGAACCGTGCTTTCCTGTTTTTGAATGGGTCATGCTCTTGATGACGCAGGGTTCATCATCTATCAGGATGTATTTTCCTTCCTTTAATGAGCGTATTTCAACTTGTTCCTTCATTGCAATTCTCCTGGTTCCAAGATACCTTCTTATATAATAAATATGTCGATGATTTGATATTACCTTGGAGATATTTATTAATGTGGAAGTATAAACCTGAAACGCTGTACGCGCGGATTATGCATGGTAATATTCGCCTGTCGAATGCGCCTGCACGGGAGAACCACATGGTTCTTGACCTGGGACCCCGATCGCATCCGCGCGGCACTGCCTGCACAGCCTGAACTGGGGCAGGAACTCTTCAGCGATCGTCCTTGCCATGTTAAGCTCATCGCACTCCGGCGGTCTTTCTTTCTCAAACCTGTTAAGGGGTATCAGGGGAATGATGTTCATAATTATCGCCCCGTTTTCTGCGGCTCTTCTTGCTATTTCCTTCACCTGCTCGAAATTGATCTCGGGGATAAGGACTGTGTTGACTTTAACGTTCAATCCTGCTTCGCTTGCCTTCTTTATGCCTTCGAACTGTTTCTCGATCAAAAGTTTTGCACCTTCCACGCCTCTATAGGTCTTATCATGGTAGCGAACAAAGGAATATATCTTTGCTCCGACTTCAGGGTCAACCGCATTTATCGTAACAGTTACGCTTGTCACTCCTGCTTTGACAAGATCATCCACTTTTTCAGAAAGCAAAAGACCGTTGCTCGCCACGCATTTTATAAGGTCAGGATATTTTTCATGCACAAGTCGCATGGTTTCTAAGGAGTCTTCATTCGCAAGAGCCTCGCCAGGTCCGGCGATACCCACAACCTTTAGATTTTGCATTTCCTTTGCGTATTTATCAACCCTTACAAGTGCTTCACGGGGATTCAAAATACTTGAGGCCACACCGGGCCTGTGTTCGCATTTGTCCAGTTTCCTGATACAGTAGTTGCACTGGATATTGCAGCGCGGCGCCACAGGTAAGTGTATCCTTGCTGTCGTGAAGTGTGCTTTTTCATTGTAACACGGGTGCACACTGGTCAGGTGTGCGAATTTGGACCCGATGTTGCCCCAGCGTTCCTGTTTCATATTGTCCTCGTTTATTCGTGATTATACGAACTATTGGAGTTAGAACTATATAGGTATTTTCCCAATTGTCTGCCAACACACTTTTTTCTTTAATAAATCTACCGATTATTTAACCCTCCCGTTCATTGAATGGCATGCAGGTTCTTCCCTATCCCCTTGAACACTTTTCCGAAGTACATATTCGCACATTTCCGGTCACCTGATATCCAAAACCAACATAACACACACTGAACATATTTGCCTCCGTTAAATTTTTTCAAACATGTCTTTGCCTACGCCGCACTGGGGGCATACCCAATCATCCGGCAAGTCTTCAAAAGCTGTACCGGGTTTGATTCGAGGTGCGTCCCCTATTTCCGGGTCATAGATATATCCGCAGACGGTGCATCGATATTTTATCATATGTCCTCCACTTGGTAAATGACTTCATTCTTAACGGTTCATATTACCAATAGTTTTTAATTCCATTGGGTTAAATAACTATTGTCAGGGAGGTTAAAAATGACAAGAATCGAATTGACAAATGGAGTCTACTGGGTCGGTGTTGTAGATTGGAACCTGCGGGATTTCCATGGGTACACCACGCCGCGTGGAGGAACGTACAACGCATATCTGATCGTTGACGAAAAAATCGCTCTTGTGGATACTGTAAAAAAAGGTTTTGCAGGGGAGATGATCGACAGGATAAAGGAGATAGTAGACCCGTCAAAGATCGATTATGTGATCTCCAATCATGTAGAAATGGATCATTCGGGTTCGCTGCCTGAGATCATGGAACTGGCAGCCAATGCAGAGTTAATCTCGACGGAAAAAGGAAAAGAAGGGCTTAAGAGACATTACGCAGGTAACTGGAAATTCAGAACCGTCAGAACTGGTGATGAACTCAAGCTCGGCAAAAAAACCCTTTTCTTCATTGGCGCGCCGATGCTTCACTGGCCAGACAGTATGTTCACCTATCTGAAGGAAGATAAGATACTCCTGTCAAATGATGGTTTTGGGCAGCATCTTGCCACTTCGTTCAGATTTGATGAGGAAGTGTGCAGTCTTATTGGGTATGAGTGCGATACGGTAATTGAGGAGGCTGCTAAGTATTACGCCAATATCCTGATGCCTTTCGGTGGGATAATTCTTAAAAAACTCGAGGAAATCCAAAAACTGGGTATCGAGATAAAAATGATCGCTCCATCCCACGGCATGATATGGAAAAACCCTGATAAAATAGTCAAAGCTTATATAAATTGGGCAAGCGGCACATCAAAAAAGAAGGTCCTGGTGATCTATGACACCATGTGGAACAGTACCGAGATAATGGCAAATGAAATCCTGAAAGGAGTGTCAGACTCTGGAATTGAGGTATCGCTTTTTCACCTGCGCAGGAATGAATGGAGTGAAATAGTGAAGGAAGTGCTCGAGGCAAAAGCGATTATTATAGGTTCACCCACGTTGAATAACGGCATGTTCCCTACAGTTGGGGGATTTTTAACGTATCTTATGGGCCTGCGTCCAAAGGACAAGCTCTGGGCAAGCTTTGGTTCTTATGGGTGGGCGGGGGGCGCGGTGAGAGCAATAAATGAAAAATTAAAGGTATCGGGATACGAGCCCGTGGAGTCGCTCGAAGTGAATTTCAGACCAGATGGGACTGATCTGGCAAACTGCCAAGCGCTTGGAAAAAAATTGGCCCAGATGGTCTCTAGCGGAGCTGCATGACCTGGGGTCTTATGAAATGAAGGCGATAGCGCAGGCACTCCTTGAAATTATCTCCATGGAAGTCGCAGGGTTCCAGGTCCGCGGCAGTGCATTTATCTCCTGAGCAGAAATTACATTTTTCAAATGCCATTATTGAACCTCAAATATAGGATATAAGAGCGTGGTATTATTGTTTTCGGTTGGGCTGGTATGCTCCAGGTTGTACCGGGGGAGATGATTCCCATATTCGTAAACTTTTTCATCCTGATAAGGAAGACCTGGCCATCCTTTATAGATTGGCCCATGCAGTCGTAAATCCGGGTCGGGCTGCCCGGCAGCATAGCCTGAAAAATTCAGAGGTGTATTATATCCTGAAGGGGGAAGGCATAATGCGTATCAACGAAGAATCTGCAAATGTACATCCCGGCCAAGCAGTTTGCATCCCGCCGGGATTAAGAAAGTATATCCGGAATACCGGCGAATCGGATTGATATTCATGTGCATCGTGGATATCGCCTGGCGCCCGGGGGATGAAAAAGTGTTTCCTCATGAAAGCGTGAAGAAAGGCGGAATAAGATAAAAAGGTCACGACAAACAAAAAAGTTAAGTATTATAATATTAATATTAAATAAGGTTTAGGAGATATTATGGCCATTGATTTACTCTCAAGATACCCCTTGATTTTGTTAGGCATTGCAATTCTGATCATAATTGGGCTTTTTCTCTTAATCAGAATTAGAAAATCAAGGAACAATCACCAATTGAAAAAAGAGCATGCTTTAGATGTTTCCAGAATTGCGGACATAACAAAAGATGAGTTCAAGCCTGCGAGATTTCAAATGGCAACACAGGATGCCATTCCTCAGGAAAAAAATGAAACAATCCCTTCCGCAAAACCAACACCCTCTGTGATGAAAACAGGGGAGGAAGGAAGAATTGTGGAGAACCCCGAATTGAAGGCACCTAAAAACCCCGAGGTGCAACCCGGAGTTCGTGAAGGGTCATTAATCGCCAGGAACCCCGAATTAAAGGCACCTAAAACCCCGGAGCTGCAACCGGTAGTTCGTGAAGGGTCATTAATCACCAAGAACCCTGAATCAAAGGTCCTGGTTAAAACCCCAGAGCCGCAACCCGGAGTGTCATTAATCGCCGAGAACCCTGAATCAAAGGCACCTAAAACCCCAGAGTCGCAACCCGGAGTGTCATTAATCGCCAAGAATCTCGAATCAAAGGCATCTAAAACCGCAGAGCCACAACCCGTAGTGTCATTAATTGCCAAAAACCCTGGACCAAAGGCCCCGGTTAAAACCGCAGAGCCGCAACCCGGAGTTCGTGAAGGGTCATTAGTTGCCAAGAATCCCGAATCAAAGGCTCCTAAAAACCCTGAGCCGCAACCGGTAGTTCGTGAGGTGTCAGTAATCGCCAAGACCCCCGAATCAAAGGCACCTAATACCCCAAAGGTGCAACCCGTAGTGTCATTAATTGCCAAGACCCCTGATTCAAAGGCACCTAAAGCCCCAAAGGTGCAACCCGGAGTGTCATTAATGGCCAAGACTCCTGAATCAAAGGCACCTAAAACCCCAAAGCTGCAACCCGGAGTGTCATTAATGGCCAAGACTCCTGAATCAAAGGCACCTAAAACCCCAAAGCCGCAATCCGGAGTATCATTAATTGCCAAGAGCTCCGAATCAAAGGCACCTAAAACCCCAAAGCTGCAACCCGGAGTGTCATTAATTGCCAAGAGCTCCGAATCAAAGGCCCCTAAAACCCCAAAGGTGCAACCCGGAGTATCATTAATTGCCAAGAGCTCCGAATCAAAGGCCCCTAAAACCCCAAAGCCGCAATCCGGAGTGTCATTAATGGCCAAGAATCCCGAATCAAAGGCACCTAAAACCCCAAAGCCGCAATCCGGAGCGTCATTAATTGCCAAGAGCTCCGAATCAAAGGCACCTAAGAACCCCGAGCCGCAACCCGGAGTGTCATTAATTGCCAAGACCCCTGATTCAAAGGCACCTAAAACCCCCGAGCCGCAACCCGGAGTGCCATTAATGGCCAAGACCCCCGAATCAAAGGCGCCTAAAACCCCTGAGCCGCAATCCGGAGTGTCACTAATTGCCATGACCCCTGGTTCAAAGAAACCAGTTACACGCTCAGAATTCAAACCGGCAATCCAGGAAAAAGGGGTAAGTTTGGAAGATGAAATAACGGTGTTGGATGGAACACCGCGGAAAAAAGTGAGCAAGAGAAAGCTTGTTAAAAAAGAACCTGAAGTTGCCGTTGAAGACATGGAAAAGGGAACAAAAATCTTAACCAAAAGAAAAGGCAATGAAATGAAAAAGCCGGTTAAAGAGGCCCCCAAAGCAATCGATGAAAATATTATAGAAGAGGAAACAGGAGAGAAAATTAAGAAAGGAAGGGGGACAGAGAAAAAAGTTCCTGTGCAAAAAGAATCAACAGTTTGAGCCATATTTTCATATTTTATTCCCAATATCTCGTCTATAACAAAGCTCATAATTTTTCGCAATATTTAGTCGCCAATGTACGCAAATAATGGCGGGTGTGATTATCAGCATTCATCAGAGTTTATCCACGTTTTATTTTATCAGGTCGATATAACCTTATTAAAGAATTTGACATAAGACTTTCTTGGAGCGCTCATTTCAGTTTTGTCCTTCCCTGGTAATTAAAAGGCAATCCAACAACTTTTCTTAGCGTTATATTAAGCAACAAACATATGTTCCGAAATCTTTATTACACCAAATCATCATTAGAATAATAAGGTAGGAAGTGGTTGGAAATGGATGAATATAATATTTATAAATATATAGAACTTGTAATTTTTTCATCGTATTTAATTTTCATTTTCTTATTCATTCAAATATGGTTTCTATGGAAGGACATCGACCCAGATCAATTAGTTCCTAAGACATTTGTTAATGATCTCTTTTTCAAGAAAAACAGCATTTATGTTTTTTCATTCGGCACGTTATTAATGGTCCAGCAATTTTTTGAAGAAAAATATTTTGAAATTTTTGAGATGTTAGCATTAATCAGCGTGATACTATTTGTTTACAGCTGGTATTCGACCTTAAAGCCCTACGCGTACAGAAAGGCTCTCCCGCGGGAGCTCAACAATTTTGCAGATAGTCCATGCCGAAAAATAGCAGAAGGGGAGGTCTTTGGAGCAAAGATAAAAAAATAGTTATGGGAGAAAAATACAAAAGGATACCCAGAAAGCATTATTATTTAGGATATGTGATCTCTTTTATGTTTATATTCTCCTTATCAGACCTATTAAACGAATATTTTGTTTTCGGGAGAGACATTTTGGGGGCGTTCATTGCTGCTTTTCTTCTGGCCCCTCCTGCCGCTCTAGTGATGTGCATGGTGTACAATGAAATCTATACTGTAAAAGGATAACTTATTCTAAAAAAAAGTTGTCTATGAAGCGGCATTTAGCCTACTTGGGCTTGAAATAACCCCATTTTTCCATCGCTTGCTTCAATTCCTTGTGCGCTATGGCATATTCCTGCAACTCTGTGCCTTCCATTACAGCATCTATTGCCTGCATCACAGCTCTGGCACCTGCGCGTGTCCCCTCGGGATGCCCATGGATTCCGCCGCTCACAAGAAGCGTGCAATCATTTCCAAGAAGATTCATAACCGCAGGGATTAGACCAGGATGCAATCCTCCCGAAGACACGGGAAGTACGGTTTTTATCGGGCCCCAGTCCTGTGCAAGAACATTTACATTCTCTGTTCTGGACGCACGCAGCATATCCGCAATACTCAAAACCTCTTTTTTACTGCCCACCAACTTACCGATGGCAGTACCCACATGAATTTCATCCACACCGATCAGTCGCATTATCTTGGCCAAAAAATACATGGAAATCCCATGCCTGGGATTCCGGTCAAAAGCTGCATGCATAGCGCGGTGTGCATGAATCGCCAGACCCAGATCGCCGCATTCCTGCCTGAGTGTCTGCACCGCTGCCGTGCCGCAGGTAACGACATCGATCATGGCAAACCTGAATCCGTAGTCGTGAAGTAATTTTGCTTTGCGGATCATCTCCTTTGTTTCACCTGTGATGTTCAACAGGGCATCCTTTTCTTCTCCGGTTTGCTTTTCTACTTTATCCCGCAATTTCGCCATCTGCTCTACCCTATCCTCAAATCGGTTAAAGGAAGGTGAGGTGAGGTTCTCATCATCTTTTACGAGATCAAATCCGCCCATCCATGTTTCAAAAGCGACTTCTGCATGTTCTTTTGCAGTGAACCCTATTTTGGGCTTTGGCACAGCACCTGTAACCGGTCTTTTTTTGATTTTCAGTTTTGCTCTTATTCCCTCGACGCCATATCCAGGCCCTTTGAAATGTTCAATATATTCTTTTGGAAAGGAAGCATCAAGCAATCTCAGATTTCGCAATGCTTTCATTCCGAAAATATTCCCCGCTATGCCGCTCAGCAGCTGCGGCGCATTCCCGGGTTCCCATAAGTCTAATGGATATGCTACTTTTACATATCTCCCCCTCAATTCAAAAGCATGCGCCTTGATCCTTGCCACCATTTCGGGTAATTTATGGAGGGTGGTCCATGTGCCGGCGGAACTTTCGGAGGCAATTCTCCCTATGGCCTCACCATCACTGATACCCTTCGCAGGTTCAAAATAATATAAACAGATCACTTCATTTTTTGCCGGAGTGTAATTGAGATCCACAAACTCATCGTACCAGTCAATTTTTTCTGCCATTTGAACACCTTGACATATGGTAAAGGATCATTAATTATGTAAAATACAGAAGAGGGAGAGAATATTGGATCACGTTATGAAACTTCGATTCTCCGGCCTCGACTCTGCAAAAGGTCTATAAAATCCTCTTTATCACTATACTTTTTAAGCTCCTTATCCTCAACGAGCACTGTCCTTTCGATATTTTTCATCTTAGTTATACCATGCACTATAAGGAGCGACTGTGTGCATGCGACCTCAGATATGCTACTCATCAGGCGGGCTTTTTTTACCATCGTATTTGTGTACTCGCCAACGCCTGTCAATATTGTGGAATTTTCATCCCTTCGGTTAGTTGAGATGGATACTGCATCGAAGGGTGCCTGCGAAATTGGCAACACATTAAATCCCATATCTTTAAGGAGGGAAAGGATATTTGAGGATTCTGTTTTAACAGTCTCTTTTAAAGTATCAGGAATCTGGGTTTCCTGCAGATCACCTTTATCAAACAAGCCGACAGCCACGGCAAACCCTCTGTCAAGTATTTCTTCGAGCCTGAGGGCAACATCAACACTTGCCGACATCTCCCCTTCTTCATATTTACTAATAGTTCTCCTTGAAACACCAAGCAAGGAAGCGAGGGCGCCGAGGGAAATATTTTTTCCGGTGCGTTCTTCCTTCAGAATTGTCCCATCTATTTTAACATATAAACCCCCGTGTTCTGCATAAATCAGCGGCGGGACATTCTGAATAAGATAATCGTTCAGGGTGTTCATATCGAAAGCCGGGATCCCGTACCTGAAATAAGCCACTCCGGTCTCCAGGGAATGATCCCGGGTTTTTTCACCTAATACCAGGGGATTTCCCCGCAAATGTTTCGAGAGGAACAGCATCTCCTGAGCAGTTTCTTCATTCAAGCCATCGATATTATACAGCACTTTTATTAAGAGTAGAAGGTTATCACGCCTCGCTGCCATATCAAAACTTCTGGGACGTATATCGCAACGGTCGGAAATAATGAAGCCAGCCTTGTTCAAAATAGCGATTGCCCGGTTGAGAAGCAATTCCTTGTTCATCAAAATTTGATTGTTTCTACGTCTATATAAACAGTTGCCAAGATTTATTATCCAAGGCATAGAGATTAGCGATTCATGATTATCGGTCTCGATGATACGGATTCAAAAGAAGGAATGTGCACGACATATATTGCAGCCGTGCTTATCGAGAGACTCCAAAAATATGGATCGGTAGAAAGTCCATTGTTGGTGCGTCTAAACCCGAATATAAGATATAAAACACGGGGGAACGCAGCCCTTGCACTCCCTCTTGAAATGAACAGCAATGAAGATGCTGTGCGGGTCAAGGAGTTAGTCATTGAAACTGTTAACAATATGGCTGTTTTTTCGGATGAGAATACGAATCCAGGTGTGGTTTTCATCGAAGGGACCTCAGAAAAGATGCAGGACGAACTTGCTCGGTTTTCCCTGCGTGCGGTGCAGGATGTGCTGGAAATCAATGAGGCGAAGGAATTACTTGCTCGCTATGATATAAGTCATAAAGGATTTAAGAATGAAAGAGGTCTCATCGGAGCACTTGCAGCTGCAGGTTTTGCGCTATGTGGTCTTCCCGATCATACATACGAGCTGATCGCTTACAGGGAGAAAAACAGATGGGGTACGCCCAGGGTCATAAATGAAGATTCTGTTTGGGCAGCATCGACCACCCCGGATACATGGGACACTGTTGACCGGGACAACAGGCGTATCGTGTTCGCGCCCCACTCGCCTGACCCCATCCTATTTGGCATTCGTGGAAAAAGTGAAAACGCAGTGAAGAATGCATTTTCATTGGTAAAAAGCGAGCCTGTGGAAAGACATGTCATTTACATGACCAACCAGAATACGGATATGCACCTGATCCATGCAAAAATATGCGAAGTTATGGATGAGAGATCGTACATCATAGAAGGAAGGGTAAGCAAAACTCCAAGAACAATTAAAGGGGGCCATGTAATCTTTGAAATGACGGACGACCACAGCCTGGAATGCGCCGCTTTTGAGCCTACAAAAGGGTTCCGAAAGATTATCACACAGCTCCATATCGGGGATGAGATAACCGCCTGCGGAAGCGTGAGAGGTGGGACTATGAACCTTGAGAAGATAAAGGTCAAAGAGTTGAATTTGCATGAAGCGCGTAACCCGCTCTGCTGCGGCAAAAGAATGAAATCCATGGGAAGGGAGCAGGGTTACAGGTGCGAGAAATGCGGGGCAACAAAAAGAGAACAGGTCATGGAGACATTGCATAGAGACCTTGCACCCGGATTCTACGAGGTTCCGCCGAGCGCCCGAAGGCACCTTGCAAAACCACTTTTCAGATTTCAAATGCCTGTGGAGGCATCCGCTTATGCTGATTAATTCGAGACAGCGCAACTAACCTGTCCACATGGGAAGCGGGAAAAATTTTCCTGAGATCAGCGACATTCTGTTTTTCATCCACAAGTTTTGAGAGGATCAGGTCAGCGACTTCATAGGAAACTCCGAGCTCACCCTCATCTGTCTGCCCTGGCCACAGCCCTGCAGTGGGTGTTTTGTCTATTATATGGGCAGGCACCCCCATATAACGCGCAAGCCCCCGAACCTGGGTTTTATAGAGACCTCCTATCGGCTCTATGTCAACCCCGCCGTCGCCGTATTTCGTGAAATATCCAAGCAGCAGTTCTGTCTTATTCCCTGTTCCTGCGACCATCCGGTGCATCAGATTGGCATGGTAATAGAGGATGCACATGCGAATGCGTGCCTTCAGATTCCCGTTCGCAGTTAGATTTTTTTCATCGAAATCGGGCAGGACCTTCGAGTAAGAGGCCAGGATCTCTGAGATCTCAATGAGCTTATGATCGATTCCCAGGATGTCTGCGATCTCTTTTGCATCATCGATATCCAGGTCAGAAGTAATACCCTTCTCAGGAAGAAGCAGCCCGAGCACATTTTCACGGCCAAGCGCTTCCACCGCAAGATACGCGGTCAGGGTTGAGTCAATACCTCCGCTCAGTCCGATGACTGCGCCGCTGGTGCCGGCTTCCGAGACTTTGGAGCTTATGAAAGCGACGATCTTATCTCTTATGTTATGATAATCCTGGTTCATTTTCATCTATTTCATGAAGAGCTTCTCTTATCTATTTTTGGTAATATTACTTCCTATGAAAATTGAATTTTTTCATACAGTATCTATGAACCATCAGGTTCATGAATAGTTTCACCCCGCTCCGGGAAGCTTTATGTATCCACAGATGAAAGTGTGATTTGCCTCTCAATTAAAAATCAAACAAGAGGCTTGAGGAAAATATGAGTGAAATAGCAGCAAAGATAGAAGCCCGATTCTCAGAACTGGGCGTTAAAGTACAGCCAAGCGAAATCGAAACAAGATTGGACCAGCTGATAAATAAATACAAGGTCCCTCCAGAAGAAGCGCGCCGGAACGTCATCAACTATTTTCTAAAACAGCATAATATCCCGAAGACGGAATTCTTTACACAGCGCGAGACACCCCAGGTTAAGGCATCCGATATCAAAGAGGATGGGAAGTGGGTAACACTGCGTGGCAAAGTCGTGCAGCTGTGGGAGA
This sequence comes from Candidatus Methanoperedens sp., assembly GCA_027460535.1. NCBI lineage: Archaea > Methanobacteriati > Methanobacteriota > Methanomicrobia > Methanosarcinales > Candidatus Methanoperedentaceae > Candidatus Methanoperedens > Candidatus Methanoperedens sp. The sequence goes on along the minus strand of JAPZAR010000011.1, from coordinate 156,652 downwards.
CAAACCACGAATCCATTTCGCAGGTGGGACTGCTGGGAGATGAGTCAGGAACTATAAAGTTCACAAAGTGGACGAAGGCAAATCTGCCTCAGGTAGAAGAGGGTAAAAGTTACCTCTTCAAAAATGTCACAACCTCCGAGTGGCAGGGGCAGTTCAGCGTAAAGCTCAACAAGACAAGCGAGATCGTCCCGATAAAAGAAGATATCGAAGTAGGCTCAACACTTACCGAATTCACAGGCGCGATCGTGGATATCCAGAGTGGTTCTGGATTGATAAAGCGCTGCCCTGAATGCAACAGGGCGCTGGTGAAAGGTGCATGCGGCGAACATGGCAAGGTGGAAGGTACATACGACCTGCGAGTGAAAGCTGTCATGGATGACGGCGAGCGGGTGCAAGATATCCTGCTCAACAGGGAAATTACAGAAGCTCTGATTGGCATTACCCTTGAAAAAGCCAGGGAGATGGCTACGGAAGCACTTGACCAGGCTGTTGTGCTTGATATGATAAAGAGCAAGCTCGTGGGCAGGTATTTTGTGGTACAGGGAGCGAAGCTTGACAGGTTCATCCTCGTGGATTCGATAAAGCAGGATGCAAGGCCGATTGAAGAAGAGATAAACAGGTTGCTTAGCGCTTCACCAGTGGCACAGGAGGCGTAAATCATGGCAGACAGTGGATTTGTTCGTGAAGTAGCGCATCGCATATTCGCATTCGAGTTCAAGGATTCAAATCTCCAGGCACGTGAGGGGCAGGATCAGTATTCACCGCAGTATCTCCTCACGCCCACGGGCGCAAAATGTAACCGCGTATTCATCGTGGGCACGCTCACGGAGAAGGAAGATGTGGGCACAGACAACGAATTCTGGCGCGGGCGCATCGTTGATCCCACGGGTGCGTTCTTCGTGACCGCGGGTCAGTACCAGCCCGAAGCTGCGCAGGTGCTTGCCAGGACAGCGCCGCCGGAGTTCATCGCTGTGATAGGAAAACCAACCACATACACCACAAAAGAAGGGAATGTCCTGACCTCCATCAGGGCAGAATCCCTTCAGATAGTGGACGGCGCCACACGCGACAGATGGGTGGCTGATGCAGCCAAGCACACCCTGGCGCGCCTTGCGAAATTGCAGGGCACGGAGCCGGATGCTGTGAAGGCGAGGGAGCATTATGCTACGAATGTGGAGCAGTATCGCGAGGTGGTGGGGATGGCTCTGGAGTCGGTGAAGATGAAGTGAGAGGGCACGGGGTGCCCTTTTTTATTATTAATTAGGGGAATCATTTCCGGATACAGGTTTAAGTAATATACTGTACATTCTAAATCATTATGACAAAAATGAGTACTTTTACTGCAATTCTCCATAAAGAAGAAGATATGTATGTTGCTGAGTGCCCCGAAGTAGGCACTGTTAGCCAAGGAAAAACTATCGATGAAGCTTTGAACAGTCTTAAAGAAGCTACTGAACTCTATCTTGAAGAGTTTCCACTAAAAGAAATGAGTAAAACTCTGATGACAACATTTGAGGTTGCCGTTGGCGCCAAAGCTTAGAGTGGTTTCAGGAGAAAAAGTCATCAAAATTCTCTGCAATAAAATGGGTTTTAAAATCAGTGGGAGAACAGGCAGTCATGTTAGGTTATCAAAAGAAACATCTGAAGGAAAAATTGGTACTGTTGTCCCTATCCATGATGAGTTGAAAATAGGAACATTGAAAGGAGTCCTGAAATTGGCAAAAGTTAGCGATGATGAGTTTTCAAAATTTCTTTAACCCCGGATATCTTATTCTCACTTAAAAATGCCCCGCATCATATCTGTTTCCCGCCGCACCGACATACCTGCATTCTACGGCGACTGGTTCATGAACAGGCTGAAAGAAGGCTTTGCAGGCTACGTGAACCCGTTCGGGGGACAGAAATACACCGTATCATTGAAGCCTGAGGACGTGTCCTGCTTTGTTTTCTGGTCAAAGAATTTCAAACCTTTCATTGAAAAACTGAAGGTAATCGAAGACCTGGGTTACAAATTCTATTTCAATTACACGATCACAGGTTTGCCAAAGATCTTTGAATGCAACGAAAAAGAGATCGCCATCGAAGCCCTGAAAGAGTTGAGCAATTCATATTCGACGAAGCATATCAACTGGAGATACGATCCCATTATCATTTCAGAAATTACCGATTACGATTTCCATATCAGGAATTTTGAGAACATCGCTTCCGTGCTGGAAGGTCATGTTGAGCGCTGTATCATCAGTTATGTATTCCGTTATGGAAAAGTAAAAAGAAATTTCGAAAAATTACGGAGCGAGAGTGGAATAAATGTCACTGATCCGGATAACAGTTCAAGGATCAAACTCGCAAATGAGTTTGCGGATATCGCGGCAAGGCATGGCATCACAATGTTCAGTTGCTGCGGCGATTATCTTCTCGGTCACAAGATTGCAAAAGCGCACTGTGTCGATGGGAAGCTAATAGAAGAACTGTTCTATGAGGATGGTTTCAGGTACGGTGAAAGGCCCACAAGAAAAGAATGCGGCTGCACCGAAAGCGTGGATATCGGCGCTTATGATACATGTCCGCATGGATGCATCTACTGCTATGCGAACACCAACAAAAAAGTAGCAGAAGCCAGGTTCCGGAGCCATGATAGAAGCGCTGCGTTCCTGGGTTATACAAAAGTGGAATCCGATAAATGGGTAAAAGATATAAAAGGTGATAATAGCCTTAATTCAACTTTATCAGACTACCCATAACAGATATGTATTCGCGTCACCTGTTATTGAGGCAAAGGGAGTGAATGATTCATGTACATACCAAAAAAAGTATTTTTGACAAAAGGGGTAGGCATACATAAAGACAAACTCGCCTCATTTGAGCTTGCTTTAAGAATGGCCGGTATAGAGAAATGCAACCTTGTTCCCGTTTCGAGTATCCTGCCCCCATACTGCAAGATAATATCGAAAGACGAGGGCCTGAAGCTTTTGAATCCGGGCCAGATAATCTTCTGTGTATTTGCCAGGAACGAGACCAACGAGCCCAACCGATTGATCTCCGCAGCTGTCGGGATAGCCGTTCCAAAAGATACTAGTATCTATGGTTATTTATCCGAGCATCATTCCTTCGGTGAGGTGGCCAAAAAGGCGGGGGAACATGCAGAAGACCTTGCAGCTACGATGCTCGCGACAACAATGGGCATCGAGTTTGACATAGGCCAGGCATGGGATGAAAGGAAGCAGATATACAAAGCCAGCGGCCACATATTCAGGACGACCAACATATGCCAATCTGCGGAAGGCGACAAGGACGGGTTGTGGACAACGGTGTTTGCAGCAGCGGTGTTTCTGGAATAAAACTCTTTTGTCTTTTTAGTGTTCCGGAGCATAGAAATCGTATTCTACCCAATAATCTCTAACCTTACGCCAATGTTTAAATACTTTTAATTATATTTTTCTCTCGAGGGATACTATCGATCTAAAATCCAACGATTTTGTCAAAGTCCTTATCATAGTGGTGGGGATGGCCTTTGTCATGATCTCTGTGGCGTATGGTATAAGATACATTCTCTATATTGATCCCTTCCCTTTCGAGCCTTATTATATCCTTCTGATTTTCGCTATCAGTTTCGTGCTTTTCTCTGTGTACTTTGAAAAAGAAAGGGGAGCTGTCTTTCCCTGGTCACTTTTAGGCGGGGCGATAGCATCAGCGATCTTATCATTCATAATTACAGCAGCGGTTGGCGGGATGATTTATCTTTGGAAAATGGGCTTCACGGCATTGGGCACTGATACTCTTGTTTATGCCATTTCGATAGGCATCATTCTGAGCATGATATTACTCAATCTTGCGAGACATAAATTATAAAGCTATATTCTTGCAATCTCTTTATCTTGAAGTGAATTTTTGACATGGTACCGTAATTAGACCAGCACATCCTCAAGCCCCCCCTCTTTCACCATGTCAAGAGCCCTCTGCATCTCCTCTGCAGTGAGGCTTCGGTTTATCTCTGGATACTCATAAGCCCTGTACTCAGGGCGATACTGGAACATCAGGTTGAACCTGACTTTCGGGATATTCTCTTTCGTCCACTCCACTATCGGCTTCGTGCAGCAATCAAGATGCCCTGGAAGAACGAGCTGTCTTAGCAGGATCTCACCATTCGAATATGCCAGTTTGAAATTCCTTTTCACAACTCTCAAATAATCGGGCGCGTTTGAATACTTCTTTGCGCATCCATCATTTCCATATCTGAAATCCCCGAGGTACACATCCACGACGCCCTCAAGCAGCCGTGCTATCTCCTCTGAATAATACATGTTGGAATTCCATACCACAGGAATATTGACCTTCAGGCCGTTCAGGATCTTCAGTATTATATGGGTATGAGGGGTCGGGGTCACGAAATTAACATTCCGCGAGCCGTATTTGCGCCGGAGCGTGATAACTCCCGCAAGCTCCTGGGGCAGTATGGAAATCCCGCTCTGTGGCGCCGTGGAGATCTCCCAGTTCTGGCAGTAAACGCAGGAAAAATCGCAGCCCGTGAAGAATATCGTGTGCGAAGGCACAAGTTCATGCTCCTCCCCGTGGTGCAGGAACTCCGCTGAATAATGTGAAACAGCCTCGCACCTGCAGTATCCCACCTCTTTTTTTCTGCGGTTCGCCCCGCACCGCCTCTCGCAGAAAAGGCAGCTCTCAAGGATCCTATCTGCGATGGCGGATTTCAGGTCAAGCAGCGAGGGCTGGGCCCGCACGAGTCCGGCCAATGAGAAGGTCTCATCAAATCTCTCGCGATAAGACATCATCGCTTTGTCATGCAATTCCCAGAGTTCGGAAAGGGGAGCATCCCTTTTGAAATCAATCTTAACCGACCCGGAGATAATGAACTGCGAAGGAAGTTTATCGCTAATTACGTCAAAATATCTAGAGAGATAGAGCGGTTCCCCAGAGGCGCTTTTCATTTCGCCAATTTCTAAACCCTTGCCCTTAAAAGCGGCACAGCGAACTTCCGTTCGACCTCAACCCTGTGTATCGTGTTATAAGTGCAGAACGGGATGACCCTGCCATCGGGGGTAGCGTAGTGGACGCCGCATCGTTTTACTCTTTCAAGATCCATGTTATACAGGTCCATGAAATGCATGGCCCCTAAAAAGAGCGTGTGGCGATGGAATTCCTTGATAGCGTCCCCCGTTCCCTCTTTCAGGACATCAACAAAAAGCTTTTTCACATCCACTGACTTCGGGGCTTTCGCCAGGTCGATGTACTTAGGCAGCGCAGAGATCAGACTGCCCATCCTTTTTATATTGCCGATGGATTTGCCCGTCCAGTTATCTCCGGTATTAGCAAGCTCTTCGACATGTTCAATAAGCCCTTCCACATCAATAAAGCGTGTAATCGGTATCATTTTTCCATTCTCGACATAGATGTATGTTCCTGTGCCGCAGTGAGGATGCACGGTGAACTCTATATTGGGGATTCCCCCCTGGGCAGTAGTAAAATGCGAGATCGGCACAACGAAAGGAACGGGATAAAAGTCCTTTGCTACGATGGCCCCGTCTGTCTGTTCTTCGATAAGCTTGAAGAGATCAGGTATTGTTATCCTCTTTTCCATCCTCTCTTTCATATTTATCCTGCCCGCGAACGAAATGGGCTGGAAATTGACGCCTTTGACGGTATCCACGTTCTTGACCGCAAATCGTATTATATCCCCTACCTGCATATCGTTCACACCTTTTGCAAGCGTGGGTACAAGGGAAACACTGTTCAGGCCTGCAGCCCTGCAGTTCTCTATGGCTTTGAGCTTGATCTGGAGGGCATTGAACCCCCGGTTGATCTTGTACGGCTCTTCGGTTACACCGTCAAATTGCAGATAGACCGTGTGCAAGCCTGCAGCCATTAAATCCTGGCAAAATTTCAGGCTTTTGGCAATTTTAATGCCATTAGTTGCCATCTGCACCTGTGTGAATTTGAATTCCGTTGCCATCTTTACTATCTGGACTATGTCCTCGCGTACCGTCGGTTCGCCTCCTGCGAACTGGATGGCAGGGCATGGAACTGGTTTCTCATTCCGGAGCATCTGCATCATTGCCCTTATCTGCTCCAGCGAGGGTTCGTACAGATAACCTGCGGCTTCGGCATTCGCGAAGCATACGGGGCAGGTCTGGTTGCATCTGTTGGTGACATCTATATTTGCCAGGATGGTGGTTGTTTTGTGGGAAGGGCATAACCCGCATGATTTGGGGCAATTTCCATCGATGGATACGTTCGGGTTTTCAACTCCGGTCCCATCATGCCAGTATTGGTCAAACCTTTTGAACTGTTCAGGATCAGACCAGTAAATATCTTTAAAGGAACCATGCTTGCTGCATGTTTTTTCGAGCATCATTTTTCCATGCTCTTCGAATATTGTGGCGTCGATCACAGAAAGGCATTCAGGACACAACGATTTCGTTGTTTTCATGAAATCACCCCGGTTTTTTTATGAAAAAGGGCATTAATCATATATGAGCCTTTCCTTGATTTTTACATTGATTTTTGACACTACAAACTCCTTGTAACTCAAGGAGTCCTCACCATAAGAAGCTATCTGGCACCTGCCGATTTTTAGACGAACTGATTACATTCCATATTTTTCATGATATGCATCTATTAATTATTATACTCATTATTCTATAATTTTTGATATAGTTAATGGTTCACAAATGGGGAAAATTGAGCTTTATATTTTTATCAAATCCATCACTAAATCTTCTTCTTTCATTCGTTCTTTGAGATAATCGCAGTTTGATGGCGATCAAGTGACAGGCCTGGAAATTGATTACTGTAAGGGTGCAAGACTCATATTTTTTAACGCATAGGAAGCTAAACACTTACCCCATATTGCGGCTTATTTTTAATACGGCTTGCGCTCGTATATACAAGGTTCTTGCGTGTACTAATGTTTTTAAGGTTGAAAAATAATCTTTTGGGTATTATGATACCTGGAAGTAAGCAATCTGAGGATATGAAATCGCGTAAAGATGGAACAATACCTCCTTTTCATCCAGATTTAGAATCAGAAAAGCATGTTCGTTGTAAACATTGTGGTGACACCTATAAGGAAAAAGAAATAAAGTGGGATCCAATAAGTGGTAACTGGGTCTGCAAGCATCATCCCAAATGCGATGGCGCGGGTTGGCTTCCATTTTAAAATCTGATTTTCTGCTGTTCTTGTGTGCGATTAAATAAGTGGGTTAGCAAATAGTGTATTAAGAATATGACAGACGAAAAAAAAGAATCTGATGGTATTAAAATATTGAAAATGATTCATGATGCTTTGTTTTCTCCGTCTCAACATGATGACCTGTATAAACCATCAAAGTTAATACCAGGAATGGTTTTTTATTATTTGATTACAATTATAGTCGTAATTGTGGTTATCTACCTTGCGTTAAGTTCCATTGGTTTCGATTGGAGTTCATTGGGTTTTAAATAAAAGTGACGTAACTGCATAGAGTTTGAAACTGCTGACGAAAGATGAGGCTTACTGAGAGGAATTATACACAGCCTCTGTGCGCCTGCCCTCCTGCTACATCTATTTAAATAATCATGCATAAGTTATGTTGAACCTATGGAAACAGAAGAAATGCATGGCGAAACAGTGGAAATTAATGTTTTAAAGCAGATACAAAGCGACCTCTCTTTTATCAAGCAAAATGTGAGCATAATTGAGGAGGAAGTGGAGGCGATAAGCGGGGACATTCATGAACTTCGCCCTGAATACGTCAAAAGGCTTCAGGAAATAGAAAAAAAAGGGAAATTTCTTTCTTTCAAAAACGTTGACGAACTGAGAAAGCCCATAGAGTCCTCCGAGCGGGCATGATGGTTGATGCAGGAAATTTTTTGCCGAAGCAGAGATTACTGCATTAGATTTATTTTTCTAATTTTTCTTTCAGAACAGTTATTGTTTTCAGTGCAAGTTCCCTCATTTTTGCATCGTTTCTTTCAACAAAGTCAGGGGAAACGAAAAACCCTCTGTATGCGATTTTGTTTCTCGTCTGCCTTAGATTATCCGCAAGCAAGATTTCCGCATCTGAAAACCGGGGATAGAATTCCTTCAGATATGCTATCAGCACCTCGTGGCTCAGCGTTTTATAACCGTCTATTGCCATTAGAGCCGTCAGCGCTTCCTTTATTATTTCATAATAATCCTCCACGACGAGGGAGGCGAACTCGCGCCTGCCTTTTAGCTCTTCCAGCGCTTGCATCCTGACTTCGATCATGCGAAGTATTGCTGAAGCCATCTGCCTGTCAGGCTTGATTTTTCTAACCTCTTCCTGCGATTCCTTCCACGATATCATTGAAACACCGTAAGATAACCATAGACCACTACGCCATTGACTATATTGTTTAATAATTCTTTCGGAATTTGCGAAACGTTTTCTTCGAAGTGGAGAGATATCTTCCTTTTGAGCACAGATTCGAATTTTTTTAGCTCGATTTCTTTTTCTTTTGCAACCACCAGCAGGTCCACGTCGCTTGTTTCTATATCCTCACCCCTGGCGCACGAACCGAAAAGCACTATTGTGTCGGGCATGAATTCTTCCGCGAGATAATCAACCAGCCCGGATTCAAACAATCTGAACAAGATGTCGTTTCTCCTGTAAATCCTGAACAGGTCATTTTTTCCCGAAACATAACTCTCATAGACCCCTCTTTTCTCTTTATTGATTAAGCCCTCTTTTTCAAGTTTTTTTACGTGGTTTATCACCGAGGGCATTCCGAGCTTGAGCATCCTCGAAATCTCCCTGAGCTGAAAGTGCCTTGTGGGCTGGTCGAAAAATAGCGTGATGACGCGATAGGTGGTATATTCTTGTAGCATGTGATATAATTTTGTATCAGGTGATATATAAAGTTATCAGCTGCTTCGCACCATGCCGAACTGTATCCGAAAATGCTTATCTCCTGGTTCCTTCACTCTTACTTCCCCTTCCTCATCCTCTCCACTTCTTCCTTCCCCGGAATCCTGAGCACGAAACACCCGTGGCAGGGCTTGACATATGGCATAATAATATCCTCACCGTCAACAGCAATCGGAATCGGCGGAACCCCGATCAAATAATTTTCGAAAATCTTGAAACCCGCTTCGACATAATATATCTCCTTGAAATTCTTCTTTATGTACTCAGCGCATTCCTTGAAGGAGCTATTGGGCAGCAGTATCTCATAATTCATCTCGTCAATGCAGCCCAAGACCTCACCCCGTCTATTTGAATGCGCAGCGGCATAGGATTATGCACGGCCTTTGCAGCAATGATTATGGAATCCCCGCTTGCCTCGATGAGCGGCTCTATCTCTTTTCCGAAAATCACGGCAACGGTTTTACCTTTTGACAGGGATTTGACCGTTGCCAGATATGAAATACCGCTGTCGCTGTGAATGAACACAAAACACAGGTCGAAATCCATTTTCTTTTCAGCAAGGGCGCCAATGCATTTGTCAATGTCCATAACCTTCCTGACATAATGTTTTTCAGGGTCAGAGTTCAAAAGCAGGCTGATCGCGGCCTTATTCCCGGCGATGGTCACCTCGAAACCTTCCAGGTTCAATTTATTTGCGATATACAATGCCGAAGAGGTCTGGACGGGAAGCTCCGGGCATCCCATCAATAAAAGCGCTTTCATACAGTATTCACCTCTTTCGATTTTTTATAATATTCTATACGCTTGCTGAGAACGCATCCGCCGCCCCTTATCCCACCTATGGGGTTCCCGGGCACGCCCATCGAGTTCATGCATCGTGCCATCACAGCCGCCCCCCGGGCAAGCCCGTCGTCCACGAATACAACATGTTCTCTCGCATCTTTAAAAATCCCGAGCTTTTCGACACATCTCAATATCAGATAAGGTTTGCAGCCGGTTATGGCCGCCCTGCCCGTCAAGCCTATCGATGTTTTCTCGGAAATAAGTTTATTATCAATACCCAGCCTTACAAGGCGCTCAACCATCATCGCTGAAACAAGATCGAGTGTGGCGAACATTGTCTTTAAACCGTGCTTTGAAAATATCTCAGCTCCAATATCTGAAAGATCGGGCATAAGACTTCCGTTCACTCCAACATCACATCCGATAAGGGTGACTCCGATATTCTTTGCCGCTGCCGGATCAACCGGGACGCTTCCATACCTGTCCCTCGCCAGGGGAACTAGATCGATGGTTATCAGGGAATTGATCATCGAGGCATATTTCTGAATAACTCTGCTTTTTGAAAGCCAGATCATGACCTCTTTATTATCGTGAAACAGGTCGAGTGCCGCCCCGTATCTTTTATCCACCAGACCCGTGCCTTTGATCACGGCGTCAGGGATGGCTCCCGCGTAGCCGCAGAGGTTGGCAATGGTCATGGCGTATGGGATCTCGTCGTTGGTGATGCGGCCTTTCAGCGTCGTTCCAAAGTCCATCGAGAAAACAGGATTCCTGAAATCTATACCGGCCCATTTTGCACCTTCTTTGATACCTGCTGTTGAGAGTTCACCTTCCATCTCGTTCGCCACGATTTCAACCCCCGTGGAGCCTACCGGTGGGAGAACCCCTCCCACAGCACCCGTAAATACGATCTTATCAATGAGCGTATGGTCTTTGAATTTTGCGGGTATGTTGTCTATGGACATGGCAGGAACCATCTTTTTTGGCGGGATGCCAGCAAGAAGGCAGCCATCCGCGAGCGCCTTTATGAACTCTCCAACTTCATGGGGGGATGAGAAACCCGCAACCACCCCTGTCGACCTCACTGCAAAATCAAGGTCTGTCCTGATATCAAGATTGACAGCATCGTGTGCTTCCAGGAGCGTGTCTCGAACGAGTTCAGCAATAGATTCCTTTGTCAGGGACACACCGCTCAACGTTGTGCCGAAGATCCGTTCGTTTGGTTTGGGCTTCCTGACATCACGCGTCATTTTGACGGTTTTGTTTAAAATCCGGGTCCGCCCTTCTTTCATGTTTGTTGCTGTGAGGATGCATTTCGTGGTCGTGTTCCCTACTTCGATGGATGCCACAATGAAATACGGGATGAACTCAGCCATTTTGAGATCCCCTTTGAGTTCCGAAGGATTGATCATCTGGCTTTCTGCGATCCTGGGTTTCGGGCCGAATGAGCAGGCGAGTATTAGTTTAATGGGATTTTCCATAGACTCCGTCAATACCATACTTTAAAACTTAAAAACCTAACTACCATGGAACATAATCAAAAATGGATTTTTGACTATATTTCAACATCGCTATTTCCTTTCAATTTCCACTGTATGCGGCGCAGCACCCCGCGCAGGGTCTGGACCTCGCGCCCGGTCAGCTCGGCCCGCCCCAGAATTCTCTGCAGCATAAGGTTGGTTTTTCCTTTCTTATGTTCTTTATATTCGATGTCCAGAAGCATATCCTCGATATGTTCGTATAAGAGCTCAATATCAACATGGTCTGCAAGGTAATCTTTCCCGCCCTGCACATCGCTCAATTCGTACAGGACGACAGAAACGGCATGGGACAGGTTCATGCTTGGATAATCCGGGCTTGTCGGGATATTCACGATCAGGTCGCATAGTTCCAGCTCATCGTTGTGGAGCCCGTCATCCTCCCTTCCAAAAAGCAGCGAAATGACCCCATTCTTGCCCGTGAGTTTTTCTTTGAGCTTACGAGGAGAAATCGCGGGAATTCTCATGTGTTTATTATCGGTTTTGCCGGGAAGTCCCGTCATTCCCACGATAACATTTGAGCCAGCTACTGCATCTTTCAGAGAAAATTCGATCCTTGCCTTCTCGATTATATCATAAGCATGCACAGCCATCCAGCGGGCAGGATTATCAAGCTCGCAGGGATTTAACAGAACAAGCTCGCAAAAGCCGAAGTTCTTCATCACGCGGGCTACTGAACCCACGTTACCGCTGTGGAGGGGTTCAACGAGGACGATGCGGAAGGTGAGGGGCATATTTTCACGAATTATGCAACAGTTCTATTGAGCTTTGCCTCATCAATGTCATGGGAGGCTTTTAAGGCTTTATCAACGGCATTCGGTGAGGCGCTGACGAATAGTTCTGAGGGTTCTCCCTTCTGCTCAGCTACATGATTGTTTTTTTTGTTTTTCTGAAAAACCATGAGCTTTCTGTCATCTCCCTTAATTTTTTTGGGATATATCCGTCCCCTTAATTGAAACTGTCACAGTTGTCATGAGAGTATTTAAGACGTTAATCTTATTTATGCATTATTATATGATATAGTAACTAATTTAAACAATAATGTTTAATTAACTCATGTTATGCCTGAAGACAGAAAAACCCTTACAAATTGTATTGTATCTTTTCTATGCTTAGTAATTATCTTTCTTATAGGTGGCTATTATTCAAAACTTGAAAATCTCCTTTTAATATCGGCCTTTTTTCCGATAGTATTTATTCCAATTATACTCTTAATCGCGTATAAAGGACTGTACGTTAAAACCAAACAACTTGTCTATTTTACAGCAATGATTTTTTCACTGTTCTTTTTTGTGTTAATGGCTAATTTCAGACAGCCTGAATTACTCAACTTACCTACAATTAGAGATTCATACTTAGTAATTTTACTTTTTTCTTTTATTGTTTCTTTGATTATTCACATATATTCCTACCAGTTAATCAGATTCTTTGGCATTCGAATTGACGATAAAGTTATTGAAAACATAAAAACCATTTCTTTCACGGTTGAAGCTGATGCTAAGAAGACAAAAAGTTTGGTAAAATTTTTTCTTACCGAAATTTTAACATTTGAATACATTGGTGGGGTTGATTTTGAAGAAATGTATAAGTTTTATAGGGAACCTAACGAAACTGTTTTAATAAAATACGCAAAAAATCAAAGCCCATCTACTTACTCATTAAGTTTAATCATATTTTACAACGACCAAGATGGAATCAGAGCGTTTGATTCAGAAATAGTTCACTCATATTCTCTAATTATGGAAAAGCTTATTGGTGGCAACATTACCGAAACCCCAGAAGGAATTAAAGACGAACTAAATAAATATTTTTCAAGATATAGGCCTATAGTAAAAGAAATTAGTGAATATTTTGGAGAAAGCCAAATAAAGTGGCGAGAGATAAAAAGTCCAATAATAATTGTAGCGTTGGTGATCGCTGTTGCATATGCAATTTTTAATATCGAACGGATTATTCAATTTATTTCAGGCCTTAGTATAGATACTGTAGTCAAAATTGCAGTCTTGCCTGCTGCGACATATTATATATTAAAAATATTTGGCAAAGTAAAATAAAATTCATTAAATTTTTTGCTGGTATATCGATTCCAGTTTACATCTCCTCAATCTTCTTGACTTTCATCATCGGATAATCCAGTTCTTCATCGTATGCAAGTTCCACATGCGCAATAATATTTTTGTAAAGCACCTGCAGGGTCACGTGCAGCATCCTCCCCTCAAGCTCGCAGTATTCGAACTTCGGGTTCTGCTTTTTCTCGACCATCTCACGGTCTATCATAACGCTCACGCTCCTGACATACGGCTGCAGGACCACGCTCTGCTCCATTGCTCTTGAAAGGTCATCAATAGTTTCCGTATTGATGGGTGTTCCCACGAACTGGTGGTAAAGCGCTCCGAGTTTGATCCCGGCTTCGAAGACCGCTATATCCCGCTCATTAACTTCTGCCATAGAACCTCCGTCCAAGCGGACTCAATATGTAAGCACATACAAGGACAAGCAATATTAAGGATGCGATTTTGGCCATATCCGGGTACCCAAAATAGAAAACAACAATATCAAGAACAAGCAGTATCCCCATCGGTGCCAGGATAGCGGGGCTTTTTAATTTGGGGTAACCTATCGTGCTGACCATGAGGAGAGAAATGATAACAAGAAGCAGGGAAAAAGCATATTCCACATATGGTATGTAATCCCTCGCGAGGAGAAAAAGTGCCACGAGAAAACCCGCCGAAGTTATTGGTATGCCCTCAAAGCTATCTTTTTTACCTGCCACGTTGAACCTTGCAAGACGCAGCATGCCGCAGACCAGGAAAAGACCCGGAAAAATGCCGGACCCATTGAGATAAACAAAAGCGGCAACTGCAGGGGCAACGCCAAACGATATCACGTCTGCAAGGGAATCCAGGTTCGCACCAAGTGTTCCGTACCCGGTGTACCTCGCCACCGCGCCGTCTGCGCCGTCAGCTATTACAGCAATAAGGATCACCACAAGCGCTCCCTCGAACTGTCCCTGAATTATCAATATTATCGAAAAAAATCCCAGTAATGCGTTGATGAGGGTTATTATATCGGCAGGTTTTATGAGTCTGAGGATGTTCTCTCCCATTTTCATCTCCTATTTTTCTCTTTCAGCATTGCGATAATCGTCTCGCCCGCCCTGACCCTGTCATTAACTTTGACTGTGAACTCATAACCTTTCGGGATTATCACGTCCACGCGCGAACCGAAACGGATCATGCCTATGCGCTCACCTCTTTTCAATTCGCTCCCTTCGCTGATGTAAGAGACTATGCGCCTTGTCAGGACACCTGCTATCTGGGTGATCTCAAGAGCACTATGCTCTGTTTTCATTACAACATGGTTGCGCTCGTTCACATACGAGTCCTTATTGAAAGCAGGGATATAGCCGCCTGGTTTATAATCAATATGGGTGACTGTGCCCGCTAGAGGCGCCCGGTTCACATGCACATTGTGGATGTTCATGAAAATGCAGATTGTCCTGTCTTGCATAGATATGACCCTCCCATCTGCTGGTGAAACGGCATCGTTCTCATCCCCCTCAGGCGTTCGCTCCGGGTCGCGGAAGAAAATGATGAAAAAGATAGCTAGGATCACTAGAATGCCAAATAGAAAAGCAAACATCATAGAAGCAAGACCTGAATAAATGAAAGCATATCCGGCTGCGAATGCAAGGAGAATTGCACCGCCGATCCAGGATAATGACCCCTTAGCCAGCATTCTTGAATATTCCCCCGACCAGGTTCATAATACCATCTATCATGTCTATGATCTCAGGGAGTATTTTCAGGACAGCCCAGGCTATTAAAAATAGCGCTATGAGGGAACCTATTTTTGCTATGACCGTGTGCGCGATATAAAAACTCATGTCGGGGCTTCCGAACCAGGTCATTCCATAGGCATCGACCACGAACACGTTTCGAATGAGGTTCAGGCCGTAAATAACGGGGACGGAAACAAGGAATGCCTGCGCCTGCCTTTTAATTGGCGTATTGACACATGCGATAATTCCTATGAACAGCGCAATGCTTTCAATCGCTGTGCATGCAAGTATGATCTCCACCTTGTAGCCGTTGACCGCTATGATGTTCCAGTCCAATTTCGTTATCGTAACGCCAACAAGCGATGCAAGCCAGATAGTCTGATCGGTCACCGTTGAGATGATCCAAGTATTCATCGTCTGGATCTCGGAAAAGATAAAATATGAGATACCTCCGATAGCTGCTGCAGTAGTGGCCATAAAAAGGGACGTCGTGGTGCTTATGCCATTGATGTCCCTGAGGATCCTCTTATCTTTGCGTATCATGACATACCCTATAAAAACACATAACACAGCAGCAACAATTGTCAGGACCACATTAACATAGTCTTCAACCTGCGCATAGTGCGGTGACTGGAGTACCCAGTGCACTGCAAAAAACCCCCAACCAGCACCTGCAAACTTGAATTTGAGATCATTTTGCCTCGGGATGATCGAAGCTGTTACAAGCAGGCCGAGGGCCAACCAGAGTATGCTTTCTGTCATATTTTATTACCTAAGGATTTATCAGATTATATATTTTATATACGAGCCAATGTTTTTATCAGGAAAGGGGCAATCTTTAAACCGTTTCTTTTATTTTTAGTCAGAATATCTTCTACAAGCTTATTAAATCTATCATCATCCCTTATAGCTCTCACGAACGCTTCCCTGGCATTATCGCCTGATAATAGCCGGGAAAGTATTTTCAATGTGGAAAAGTCGAATTCTCTTTTCCAGCATCTTTCATATTCTTCCAATCCATTCTTGCCAGAAATGGCACAGGATACCGTTTCAGCGGCGATCTCGCCCGATCGCCTGGCATAATAGATCCCTTCCCCTTCGAACGGGGATACGAATCCCGCAGAATCCCCGGCAAGAAGGCATCTTCCGGAAAATGAATTTTTCATAGGTTCGAGGGGTATCAAAGCTTTTTCTCCGGGAATATCAGGGTAATCACGGAGCGAGGAAGTGCCTGTAAGAACGTGCTCTTTTTTTGGGGCTATCCAGGAGTATCCCTCATTATGCAGCTCCATTTCAAAATAATCGCCGGGTTTTTGGTCTTTTTTTTGCTGGACGCAGAACGCATACCTTCTGGTGCCTCCATGGAGTGCGCTCAATTCCGATGCTCCTGCTGCGACGATGGCATAATCTGCGATGATACGTTCCTTTCTTGTCCTGACCACAACAGCGGACTCCTTCTCATCCAATGATAAGACCCTTTCTTTCCTGAGTTCGCAACCCGCAGCAAGAGCCAGATCCAGATTGAAGGAATCATATAACGCGCGGTTTATGGAGTAATCAACCGCCTTCCTGTAGGTTATTTCCGCCCTGATATCATGGACCGATATTCTGACACCTCTCAATTCCTTTTCTACAAGAACATCTTCTATCCCGTATCTCCTGGCATACTGTGAAGTGAGTATCCCTGCGCATACCTTTTTCGTTTCCAGGGGGTCTATCAGCAGGGTTCGGTGGCCAAGTGAAGAAAGATGCATAGCCGCAATTGAACCTGCAGGCCCGGCGCCGATGACAACAACATCATATCTCATGCCAGCTTCCTGCCTATCATTTCCGTAAGGATATAGGCTAGATCGAATGCAAGAAGGATAAGCAGAGCGTTGATCCCCGCGATATTCAGAATGACAAGGGCAAGTATCCCGAGCTTAAGGATGACCCTGTAATCGAATATGAATGTGAACTTTTTGACATGCATCATATCTCCAGTTTCATCCAGGGCAGCCAGCGCCGCGATTAAAAAGACGAGCGGAGAGAGCTTTATACCTTTCATGAAAAGCACTGCAAGTATACCGGTGAGACCGAAATAATGACCGATGCCATTTATTTTTCCTGTCACCAGGCAGCCGAGAACGATCCCTCCAAAGAGAACCGCTGCATTTGCATCTGCGATCATCAGATATCCCATAAATAACCCGTACGCAAGCCCTGGAGGTATGGATAACAGGTGTGAAATGCGGAGGTTCCGGTCCATAATATCGTCGGTGAGTTTCATCAACGAGCCTGAAAGAAAACTTAGGGTCAATAGAAGGGGCAAGTACACGTGTCCAAATGCTACCTCTAAGAATTATATATGTTATCAGTAGAAAGAACTGGAGTATATCCAGATTGGATTCTGGATCTTAGCACAAATTCCTTCTTCTAACATTTACATGGGAAGTCTATATTTATAATGACATGAATTAGGGAGACTATGGATATATTGAGACGAGGGCGGCTTACGATAGAGCCGGATAAAGACGCGATGCTTTATACATCATCCATGGAGGCAGATAAGAGAATATTTGACTCCGACATAGAAGTCGATAAATCCCATGTTATAATGCTCAATGAACAGGGCATTATTACTGACGGGGTTTGTTCTATCATTCTTACTGCACTTGATAAGATCCGAAAAGAGGGGATCTCCGCTCTTGACACAACCTACGAAGATGTACACATAGCCTTAGAAGCGCGGCTTATTGAACTTGTGGGCGAGGATACTGGCGGAAGGATGCATTCGGGCAGATCTCGCAACGATGAGGTTGCAGCGTGTATCCGGCTCTCGCTTCGGGATGAACTCATAAACCTTATGGAAGAAGTCTCAGACCTCATCGTGACCCTCCTCAGCACCGCTTCAAATCACCACGAAACCATTATGCCGGGCTTTACCCATACCCAGCATGCACAGCCCACCACTCTTTCGCATCATCTTCTTGCCCATTCGAACGCTTTCTTGCGCGACCTTGAACGCATCAGGGGTGCATACGAGCGCACTAATCAGAACCCGCTCGGCGCAGCAGCATTTGCCTCCACGGGTTTTCCGATAGACAGGCAGAGAACGGCGGCGTTGCTGGGCTTCGGCGCAGTCCTTGAAAATTCAATGGATGCTGTAAGCACGCGCGATTTCATGATCGAATCCATAAGTACATTCAGCAACCTTATGACGGATCTTTCCCGCCTTGCAGAGGAACTCATCCTGTGGAGCTCATCAGAATTTAGCTTTATCGAACTTGATGATACATACTCTTCCACATCTTCCATAATGCCGCAGAAAAAAAATCCGGATGTTGCAGAACTCATGCGCGCAAAAGCAGGAACGGTCCACGGCGCTCTGATGTCTGTATTGACGATATGCAAAGCGCTTCCATACAGCTACAATCGCGACCTCCAGGAAGCCACCTGGCATCTGTGGCGCGCCGCTGATGCGGTGCGGTCTTCAACGCGCATGGCACGGGGAATGGTTGGAACGATGAAGGTCAAAGAAGAAAAGATGAGAGACGCATCGGAAATGGGATTCATGACCGCGACAGAGCTTGCGGATACCATTGTGCGCAGCACGGGTATCCCGTTTCGGACAGCACATCATATAGTGGGAATGATCGCAAAAGGCGGGAAGACTCCGACACTCTCTGACTTGGATGAGCTCTCATTAGAAATCCTGAATGAAAAATTGAGTGAAAGAGGTTTGACTGAAAAAAGCGTAAAAGAAGCCCTCGATTCTGTGGGAAATATCAAGAAGCGAGCGGTATTGGGGGGTCCTGCGCCGAAGGAAACTAAGCGCCAGGTGAAAGTGCTTAAAGGAAAACTCGATGATTGCGGGAGAGAGATCAATGCCATACGCAAAAAGATCAATATTGCTTCGGAAGAACTTGAAAAGGTACTCAGGCAGTGTAGGTGAATCTTTTTGTAAAAGTATATATGTAGCCTGTCATATTTTGGACGATTAATAATGCAAAATGGGATGTAAGAATGACTAAAAAGATTAAACTCTCTGAACTTGGCAGCCTGTTCGGCGGTGAGATCGAAGCTCTTGAGGGAGTGAAAATAGAAGGCGATGTAGAGATAGACCTTGGCGCGGCAGGCCTTAATCCTCAGATGGCTTATGCGTTGGGGCATGAGACAGCTCAGTTAGCCCTTCACTTAATGAATATATCCAGAATTCTTGGCTATCCTGTTGACCAGATGCTTGGCGGGCTGCCAAAACCCATGAGGCTCAGCAAGCTTATAGAATCAAAATTCAGCATAAAAAAAACTGAAGAATGGAAAACCCCGATACAGGAGGTCGTGCTGGGCGCCACTTCGTCCGATGGGGGCTCGCGCAAGAGCACTGTAACCCTGGGGGGAGAGAACGCACTTCCCTATTATTTCGATTCCGCAATGCCTCACAGGAATCACATCACAATGGATGTTTTCGATATGCCAATCAATATGGCAAAGGCTGTCAAATCCAACTATGAGGACGTGATAAACAGCCCGGCGGAGTGGGCAAAGAAAGTCGTGCGTGACTTCGGTGCGGACATGGTCACGATCCATCTCATAAGCACAGACCCTAACATCAAGGATACGTCGCCTGCGCAGGCTGCGAAAACCGTGGAGGAAGTGCTCCAGGCCGTGGATGTACCCATTGTGATCGGGGGCTCCGGCAATCCTGAGAAGGACCCCGCAGTACTTGAGAAAGCGGCAGAAGTGGCAGAAGGCGAGCGCTGTCTTCTTGCCTCCGCAAGCCTGAACCTTGACTATGCGCGGATAGCGGAAGCCGCGAAGAAATACAATCACGTCGTGCTTTCATGGACGCAGCTTGAGATAAATGCGCAGAAGGAACTTAACCGGAAATTAATGAAACAGTGTGGCGTAGCCCGTGAGAATATGCTGATGGATCCCACGACAGCGGCGCTTGGATACGGGCTTGATTACGCTTATACGAACATGGAGAGAATAAGGCTTGCAGGTCTGACAGGCGATACCGAGCTGAATTTCCCGATGTCAAGCGGCACTACCAATGCATGGGGTGCGCGTGAGGCCTGGATGGTCTCCTCGCCTCTGAAGGAGGATTCCGACTGGGGCCCGAGAGAGTACAGGGGCCCGATCTGGGAAATCGTCACGGGATTGACACTATCCCTTGCCGGGAACGATCTTTTCATGATGATGCACCCGACCGCAGTCCAGGTGCTCAAAGAGATAACGCTGATGCTATACGGCCAAAAGGAAAGCGAGCCGGCGAACATTGATAACTGGGTCTCGGCGGTGTTATAATGAAGCTGAACAGCCCTCTTCAGGTCTATAAATACTTGCCCCAGATAAATTGCGCCGAATGCGGGGATGCGACGTGCATGGCGTTTGCCGCCCATCTCATCGACAGGTCAAAAAAAATGGATGACTGCCCGCCTCTTCTGAAGGATGAATACCAGAAAAAATATCTGGAACTGCAGACGCTCCTTGCCCCGGAGATCCGTGAGATCATAATAGGTGTTGGAGAAACTGCAAAGAAGATAGGCGGGGACGACGTTCTCTACCGCCACCAGTTGACCTTCTTTGACCCAACGGCGTTTGCTTACGATGTCTGGGATACCCTGCCTGAACAGGAGCTGGTTGATAGAATAAATAAGATCTCGAACTTCAGGAAATTCTATGTCGGAAAATTCCTTAAGGTGGACATGGTGGCAGTAAGGTGCGTTTCAGGAGATGCCCTGAAGTTCGCGGGCGTGGTAAGGAAAACAAGCGAAACAACAAAACTCCCCCTCATTCTATGTTCTCTTGATCCTGCGGTCCTGAAGGCAGGACTTGAGGTTGTCAAGGATAAGAATCCACTAATATATGCGGCTACGGAGAAGAATTGGGGAGAAGTTAGCGAACTGGCTTTAAATTATAAAGTCCCTGTAGTGTTGTTCTCGACAGACCTGGATAAGCTCAAATCGCTTGCCCTTACTTTTCGCGAAATGGGAATAAAAGACCTTGTACTTGACCCGGGCACATACCCTCAGGGAAAGCAGCTAAAAGAGACATTTGAGAAATTCACCAAGCTTCGACGGGCAGGGATAAAAGAGGGACAGAAGGACATAGCATACCCTCTCATGTCTATTCCGCTCAACGCGTGGCTCGTCTATAAGGATGCAGTCACGGCCTCGTACTGGGAAACGGTGCTTGCCTCGGTCTTCATAGTGAGATACGGGGACATTATGATACTTCACAGCCTTGAGCCTTATGCCATGCTGCCTGAGGTCCACCTGCGGGATACCATTTACACCGATCCCAGAACGCCGGTCAAGGTAGCTCCTGGGGTCAATGAGGTTGGAACTCCCATGAAGGATTCACCTGTAATAGTCACCACCAACTTTGCTCTAACATATTATACCGTGGAGAGCGATCTTTCCTCCAATAAAATAAATTGTTATCTTGCAGCGGTAGATACCGATGGCATAGGAGTGGAAGCCTCCGTAGCCGGAGGACAGCTTACCGCGGCAAAGATCAATGATACATTCCAGAAAGCCAAGTTTGATTTCAAGGAGAAGACATCTCATAGTACTCTCATTCTACCGGGGCTTGCCGCGCGGTTGCAGGGAGATGTCGAGGATGCCACAGGACTTCGAGTAATGATAGGTCCTCCGGACTCAGGACGCATCCCCGGATGGATGGAAAAAAATTGGCCGCCAAAACAGAAATAAGGCCGTTTCCAGCACCGTTCATCAATAATATCTATATACTTAAAAGGTGTAAAGAGAGTAGCCACAATTTTAGTCAAGGAGGCTATAATATGGTTAACGAAAAGTTAGCAGAGCTTGTAAGGACATCAAAACCATCTGTGGCCGTAGTCGGGCTTGGTGGTGCTGGATGCAATATTACGACTTGGATAGCAGAAAAAGGAATGGCCGGCGGAAGGATAATCGCAGCTAACACTGATGTAAATCACTTAAGTACAATGAGTAAAGCTGATAAGTTGATCTTACTTGGTGAGAAATTATGCAAGGGACACGGGTGCGGAGGATACCCAGAAATGGGTGCCCAGGCAACCAAAGAGAACCTGGCAGAAATAAAAGCTGAACTGGAGGGTACAAACCTTGTATTCCTGGTAGCAGGATTAGGAGGAGGAACAGGCACAGGAGCAATACCCGTTGTCGCTGAAGTGACAAGAGAAATTGGTTCTCTTACAATCGCATGCGTTACGATCCCATTCAAGATCGAGCAGTTCAGAAGAGAAAAGGCAAGAGAAGCCATAAAGGCACTTACTGAGAGCTGCGACTCAACGATAGTGATCGATAACTCAAAGTTAAGGGAAGTAGCCGGGAACCTACCTCTGAAAGAGGCACTTGCTGTAGCAAATGCGCTGGTCGGAGCGTTCGTCAAGAACATTACAGAGACGATCACCCAGCCAAGCCTTATCAACCTGGACTACGCAGATCTTCGCGCGGTCATGGAGAGGGGCGGAATATCAGCAATCGGCATCGGTGAAGGCGACGGCGAGGATAGAGTAGCGAAGGCAGTCTCACAGGCACTTGCAGTTCCACTGCTTGACATCTCGGATATGTCAGCAACCTATGGTGTGCTCATCCACATCGTGGGAGGCGAAGACCTGACACTTGAAGAGGTCGCGGTCACAGGCGAATTGATCATGGACAAAGTCCCGAACACAAAGAGAGTAATCTGGGGCGCAAAAGTCGATGATCAGCTCACTGGCAGAGTACGTGTAATGGCAGTCTTGACAGGTGTCAAGAGCCCATTCATGGAAGGTCAGTAAAATTTCAAAGTGATGTGATTTCTTCACATCACGCAATTTCTTTTTTTTCCAGAAAATTTAGCAGTATTTCTTCAAGTTGTTTCTTATCCGAATACTGTCTTGCTGTTACGCTCGCATTCCCAAGTACCATCGCGGAAGCTTTCGTTCCTTTTTGATACACGCAAAGTACGGGTTTGTGATGCTTGACCGCATGGCAAATCTCGTATCCCACCCCGATCGATGGAACCGTGACTTCGGCAATCATGCAATCGCTCTCTTCGATCCATTCTGTATCCTTCTGGAAGATCTCCGGCTCTGACATTTTAATTTCCACTTTTTCAAGAGCCTCTGAAGCCACATGCTCGCTTATGACGTTGTAATTATGCGATTTAAGGAAGCGGATGATGTGCTCGTAAGTGGAGATAAGCTGCCGCCCTCCTCTTATGGAACCAGCGAAGAATATTTTCATAAAAATTTTATGAGATAATATAATGCGGTAAATCCTGTGCAATCGATCGAATCGGAATACCGGGATATTTTCTGAGTAATGAGTGTAGGAAGTTTAGGCATAAGCCATCAGGGTATATTCCAAAGTCCCTTCCTCTGTTGGTATCTCTTCACCATGCTCTTTTAAACTATCTAGGTATAACTCGATAGCTTCTCTTGCCATCTCTATTGCTTCTTCTATCGTCTCCCCGTATGTAACACAACCGGGAAGAGAGGGAACTATTACCGTATAACCTCCCTCTGGTTCCTTTCTTAGTATGACCCTATAGCTCATCACTTTCATATTATTACCTCGTGCTGTTATGTGGTAATAAAAATTTCGGCTGACGTGCGTCGAATGGCGAGGTCACGCATTGGAGGGATTTGCACTGGTCAGAATTCATCTTCACACCACACCTCTGAAATAATGACCTGTTGTATATTTCCCTATGCAATCCTTCCCCTTCCTCCTATCCATAGCCTCCCTGTACGCCCTCGTAATCTCCCCGATCTTATCCTTATCATACATCCCCGCCTCTATCCTTAGGCACCCCACGCCCGCTTCCATTATCTCAGGCACGTACTCAAGCATGCACAGCTCGCGGGAGTTCATCACGCAGGTTCTTCCCTCCGTGTCTGTTCTTACAGGAAAAGCAAAACCCTTCTCATCCTTCAGCATGCCATCCTTGATGTCTCTCGAAAAAAGGCTGCCCACAAGATTGTGCTCTGAAACCATAAGAGGGAAATTGCCGTGCACTACGCATTCGGTTGCGCCATATTGCGTAAGGTTTTTGATTTCCTCAAGTGTAAGTTCGGGTGAGAGAGTTATCCTCTGGCTATAATTTAAAAGAAAATTCATCGTCAGCCTGTTGAAGACATTGAAAGGATAATCCAGGATTATCGACTTATCCATATTGCGAAGATAATACAAAACCCCAAGATTTGAAACAAGGAAACCATCAGAATCCAGATTAGCATTTAAGTTTTTGATATCTTTTATTATTCTTGGCGTGCTGATAAATACACCTGCGCCCCTTTTGTGCGCGTATTCTATAGCATAATCGTAATCCCCCCTTTCTACAAATCTGCGTTCATCTGCGTTCATCTGCGGTTCGTTATTTTCAGACACATCGCCACCAATGTACACAACATCGGCGCCGCTATCAACAGCAGCCTCACAAGCTTCAATGGTATCGGTCTTCACAGCCAAAATTGGTTTGATTTTAGCATTTCTCTTTCCAGAGGCGATCTCAGGTTTCTTGCATCTACGCTTCCATTTCTGCACCCTCTCTGCCTCAAGCTCGGCAACCGCTCTGCGGCGAAGCTCGTTCAGTTCAGAAACCGGAATAAAAATGTTCTCGTCAGAATCAAATGAGATTTCATGCGCCTCAAAAACAGTATTTCCGAGTTTTTTTAACTGAGTTGCCATCCAGTCTTTTGAGATCGGCTTACTTTCTGCCCTGCTGACGATTCCACCTTGAACTGCAATTTCATTTTCGCCATCGTTGATGCAGAGTTGAACAGGCTCGCCTATTCTGGCTTTAACTGACATTTTTACTGGAATCTTCCTGATGCTCTTTGCTTCTAAAGAAGCCATAAGCCTGCTGTCGTAAGTCTTGAAAACGGCGCTGCCTTTACCTATCTCGATATCAAAAGGTATCTTGACCAGACCTGAGCCCGCTGCGCTCACTCTTTTATTGTTTGCATACATGCTCCTGACAACAAATCCATCCCCTCCTCCTGTCCCGATGCCATCTCCAGCACTCAGCGGCGCTTTCAGGTATAATGAAAGTAATTTTTTCCTGTTATCATATCCAACAACAGTGCCGATTTCCGTACCGATATTATGAGGATATTTTCTGCTCATCAGTTGGCTTCCCGGATTCCCAAAAAAGTATCCCGTGGTGAATCCCCGGTTGAACAACTGGAGCAGCGTATGCTTCTCTTCATCCGTAACATGGAAGTTCCCCTGCGCCTCAAAATATCTCTCGATAAGCTTTCTGTATATGCGAACCACTCCGGCCACATATTCATGCCGCTTCATCCGCCCTTCGATCTTGAAAGAGTCAATCCCAGCCTTTACTAAATCTGGGATATGCTCGCTCATATTGAGGTCTTTGGGGCTGAGGAGATAGCCTTCAATTTCTTTAATTCGGTATTTTTTCCGGCAAGGCTGGGCGCAGTATCCGCGGTTGCCGCTCCGTCCTCCTATCATGCTGCTCAAAAGACACTGCCCCGAATATGAAAAGCATAAAGCGCCGTGGATGAAGGTTTCAATCTCGCATGAGGTTTGTGATTTTATGCTGCGGATTTCATTAAGGGACAATTCACGAGCCAGAACCACGCGCTTAACCCCCATCTCATGGAGGAACTTCACCCCTTCAGCGTTGTGAATGGTCATCTGTGTGCTGGCATGGACTGGGAGTCCGGGAAGCTGCTCACGCAGAAGCCGAAGGATGCCCAGGTCCTGCACAATGACCGCATCAGCGCCGGCATTGCAGAGGAATTGAAGATAATCAAACGCCTCTTCAAGCTCTGAATCCTTGATCAAAGTGTTCACAGTCACGTACGCTTTAACGCCTCGCACATGCGCATAATCGATAGCCCATTCAAGCTCCTCGCGATTGAAGTTCGAGGCGTACTGACGTGCGCTGAAAAGTCTCCCGCCAAAATATACAGCGTCAGCCCCGTTCTCGACTGCTGCTATGAGGGCTTCTTCGCTGCCGACAGGGGCGAGAAGTTCCGGCTTTTGCATGGTGGGATATAATATTATGAAGGGTTTAAAAAGCTAAGCACAATTTTAAATTCCCCAAGCGAAATTCCTCTGGCACAGCTGTTTTTTATTTTGTTCTCCCTTCCATCCTTTTCTGCATTATCTCTTTCAACCTTCTCACTTCCTTTTTCTTCGCGCTCACTGGCACTATCACATCAATCCACTGTTTCCACGGAGGCATCATGCCCAGGCGCTCCGCGATTCCATCAAGCGTTTCATCAACGGCCTTGACTTTGTCTATTTTGTTCGCAGCCACCACAATATCGATATCCAGCTCATGCAAAAATTCAAAAAGTTCAACCTCCACGGGTATTTCGTTCCTTGCAGCCCACCTGTCCACGATCTCAGCAAAAGATGCAGCGTTCACAACCATAACCGCCAGGACTATATTCGGCGCATTCTTTTCCAGATAGTGAACAATATTGTCCTTGATGGCATCCATGCTTTCTTCACTTGTGCCGCTCATGAACCCGAATCCGGGCATGTCCGTGATCTGGAAATCCTGGTAAGGTATATGCTGTGGCTTTCTCGTCACACCGGGGCGCCTTCCTGAAGGGAGCTTCCTGCCCGTGAGCGCTGTAATTAGCGTGGACTTGCCCACATTGGAGCGCCCCACGAATATTATTTCTTTCATTACCCTAACGCATCGTCCAGGTCATATAAAAAAGCTTCCAGCTCTCTTTTCGGAATGCGAGCACCGCCTGCAAAAGGGTGCCCTCCTCCCGTCCCGCCATGGCTGAGAGCCACACGGCGCAGTATTGTATTCAGATCCACCCCGCCATTGCGAAGGCGGATACTTATATCATACACATGTTTCTGTGCCCTGTACTCGCAGGATACACCCACAAGTGCATTTCCGTAGGAGGCAGCGTAGATTGCCGCTTTTGACATATATCCATTGATATCGATAACATAAGCAAGATTTTTCAATTTCACCACACTCTTCCTGACCAAAGACCTGATCTCCTCTTCCTTCCGTGAAGCTATAACAGCCGCATCAAGAAGACCTTCTATCTCCGGAGGCGGCATATCATAGGATAGCGCGTCAGCAATCTTTCTCTTGCAATTATAATCTCTGCCTGCGTAGGTTATCCCCTGTATCAAGGTTCCCGCATAAAAATACAGCGTCCTCTTATCCCAGTCTCGTTCCCATTTTTTTACTACGGCGGTCTCACTGAAATCCCCCATGGCGCCATAGATCGCCACGCGCCTCATATCGCGGTTCAGGTTTTTCTCAAAGATACGGAATGCCAGTTCAGCAGTGGAACAAGTATCGTAAAAGAACCAGTCCGAATTATACCTTCGCTCAGGCAGTGGATGGTGATCCATGTAAATTACGTTTGATTCATTGGCCAGCTCACTTAATTTTATCTTGAGCTGCGGGTATGTTTTTTCATCTATCGCGATATCGCAAATCACGAGATCATCATACCTTTCACGGATATTGTTCAGTTCGCTAAGAAGACCTACAGGACTTGTGAAAAATATGGTTGAATCCGGAAGTGCACTTTTGACTATGGCGCCAGAGCATATCCCGTCGCAATCCCCATGGGTGAAGATTATCGAACTCATCTGCGTCTTCTGGAGGCAGCGAACACCAAGACCAGGACAGCGATTATGCCATTAAAACCAGGGGTTATGGGAGTCGGAGTTGGTTCAGGCGTACCCTGCGATGAATTCTTAGACTTTGCACCTGGAATTAACGATTCAAGCGAGTGGATTATTTTCTGTGTCAATGTTTCCTCAGGCACTGTTGTTTGCTGAGGTCCGGCCAGCGCCACTGTTTCAGCCGGCTTTGGGGTCTCTGTTGGAGTTGGTGTACTCTTGTTAGGGTTCATAACAGAGACGATGGGCCTATTCGACATATTTTTCGCACGTAATAACCCTCTGTATTCCACCTCGGTATAATTAATCACAGCCGCAGGTAATTCAATGTTTCCTTCTTGATTCATGCGGATGGTATAGGTGAAGTTCATGACAGAATCAGGGTCAGACCAATTGAGCAGTGATGTTGGACCACCGACCATACTAACACTGTCCGGCAATGAGTCTTTAACTTCGATCTTTGTACCTATATCCCCCACATTTCTAAGACTCACGGTTACATTTACATTATCACTCAGGTTCACCATAGACTTGTCCACGGTCTTGTTAAATAATATCTTTGGACCGTTGACAACCACTGTGATTGTTTGTGAAGAGGCACTGTAAGGTTTATTATTGACCGTGAAATTCGCATTCACCGCCGGGATTATAAACCCATCGAGGTTGGCTTCAAGAGGTTTAAGTGAATATGTCGTGCCCCATTCCTGTCCGGGCTTGAGCACGGGTATAACCCATTGAAGCGAGGTATTGGACATAAGTGCAAAATTATCATTCAAGCTGTCGTTAACACGGATATTGTATATATCAAACATTCCCCCGTTCCCCACGTTTACTCTCACGGTGGCGATGTTCTTAAGATACATACGGTCTCTCATGCCTTTGCTGATAACGAAGTAATTCAGCTTTGGAGAGACTGTGATGGCTAATTTACTTGTCGCAGCTTTGTACTCCAGATATTTGATATCAAAACCTTTTGCATCTGCGCTCAGGTTGTATGTATTCATATCGATCAATTCAGGAACAACCAGTATGACCGAGAAGCTCTGGCTCTCTCCGGAA
This sequence comes from Candidatus Methanoperedens sp., assembly GCA_027460535.1. Lineage (NCBI taxonomy): Archaea > Methanobacteriati > Methanobacteriota > Methanomicrobia > Methanosarcinales > Candidatus Methanoperedentaceae > Candidatus Methanoperedens > Candidatus Methanoperedens sp. The sequence goes on along the minus strand of JAPZAR010000011.1, from coordinate 127,998 downwards.
TTCAATTCGTAATAGTATTTGTGAAGCTGATTGGTATCCCCTCCCCGGAGTTTCAGATCGTCTATATTAAGGTAAACATCTATATTTTTGGCATAACCGTGACCACTGTTAGTTACCTGCGCAGTGGCCGTAATTATCTGGTCGTCGTATGAGGTGTAGGTCGACTTATCGGTCGTCACTGTAACATCAATTTTGGGAAGCGCCCTCCTCTGGATGGATATGGCGGCATATGGTTTATAATACTCAAGTACCCACTCTTGTGAATTCTTAGCTGGCCCTCCTGTAAAAGATACCTTGACTTCATTATCCGGATCGGTATAAACTCCGCTGGCCAGAGTCAATATAAGTTCTTTGATGAGGGTGCCATTATTATAGACCTCAAGAAAAACCTGCGGATCCACGGGGTCTTCCGGTACAATAGTTCCATCGATCTTTTTTATCCCTGGAACACCGGCAGGGAAATTCACTGCTTTGACCGTATACGGCCCGTTGCTCAGTGTGTCGCCTTTATAAAGAGTACCAGTGACAGCTGTATCCCACCATGCCGCATCTTCAGGACGGGGAGCGTTTGCCAGTGCAAGGTTTGCCGACCAGAGGATTATTATCAAAACTGCCAGGTACTGTTTCATCTCATTATAATAATGACATACAAACTAATATATTTTTCTAAGACTAATAACTATAATAATATTCTCCCCTTGCCTTCTGGGTCCTGTCAAGCTGAGAATCAGGTTTATTGACCCTAGGCCTTTTTGTCTCCTCGTCCCGCCTGAATGTGATACCTATATTCTTAAGGAACAGGTTCATACCTTCCCTCATATTGAACGGGCCATGAACCTCACCTATTACCATTGGTTCTCCCTCAAATACAAGGAGCCTGTCGCTCAACATATCTATCATGTAGATATCATGGTCCACAACCATCGCGCTCACCTTGTTATTCTCGGCAAACCTCCTTATGACCTTTGTGGCCAGTACCCTTTGTTCTACATCAAGATGGGCTGACGGTTCATCCAGAAGATACAGGTCTGCGGTACGACTGAGGCAGGCCGCTATTGCCACCCTCTGGAGTTCGCCCCCGCTCAGGTCATTAACTTGCTGGTTAAGCAACCTCTCGAGCTGGAGCGGTTTTATTATTTCAGTCTCATAATAACTGGTACCGAATTGTTTGTTTATGGAACTGAGATAGTCCGAAACCTTGACAGCTTCATCAGCTTTGATATACTGGGGCTTATAGGATACTTTGAGGTTCATCTCCAACATTCCCTTCGTGGGCTGGATCTCACCTGCCAGTATCTTGACAAAAGTTGATTTGCCGATCCCGTTAGGGCCTACGATGCCGGTCACTTCGCCTTTCCTTATCTCTCCACCCCTGGCAATAAGCTCGAACCCTTCCTCGTATTTTTTCGAAAAAGATTCAAATCTTAAGAGAGAGGCGATTTCCTTAGTGGGCTGAGGCGCATGAACCTCGAATTCTATTGCTTCCGTGCGTATCCTCACATTTTCCTCTCGCAGGAAGCCTTTGAGGTATTCGTTTATCCCTATCCTGACCCCTTTTGGATGGGTGATCACACCGAAAGCTCCGGGTGTGCCGTAGGCAACATGGACTACGTCAGCAAGCAGGTCCAGTATCGCAAGGTCGTGCTCAACTACCATCACGGCTTTTTTCTGCGCGAGCTCTCTAATGATATGTGCGGCTTTTATTCGCTGGTAGATATCAAGATATGGGCTTATCTCGTCTATGAAATAGAAATCTGCCTCCTTTGCAACACATGCTGCAAGGGCTACCCTCTGGAGTTCACCGCCGCTTAACTCTTCGATTTTGCGCTCCATTATATTTTCGATATCGAGCCGCGATACTAATTCTTCCAGAATTCCGCGGTCATCTGTCCTGGATAAAAGTTCAGAAACGCTGCCTTTGAATTTCTTGGGGATCATATCAACATATTGCGGTTTCTGGGATGTCTTTATTTTCTTCTTCGATACACCTTCAAGGTAATCATGAAGAACAGAGCCTGCGTAATATTCCAGGATGTCCTCCCAACCGATCCTGCCTCTTCCGAGATTGGGTTTTAGCGTTCCCGAGAGTATGTTTATCGCGGTGCTTTTCCCTATGCCATTCGGTCCAAGGATACCGGTCACTTTTCCGACCGTGGGAACAGGAAGACCGTAAAGGGCAAAACCGTTCTTGCCAAATCTGTGCGTCGGCTCTTCTAGCTTCTCAGGCAATCCGATTATTATAATAGCATCAAAGGGGCAGCGTTTGACGCAAATCCCGCAACCTACACACAGCTCTTCGGAGATGACTGGCTTATCATCCTCGCCCATCGTTATTGTCTCATCCCCCGTTCGTACCCTGGGGCAGAACTTGATGCACTGGATACCGCACATCTTTGGCTGGCATCTATCCTTGTCTAAAACCGCAAGTCGCATAAAGCACCGATCTCATTCATTCAATAAAAGAGTCCAGATTACAAGCATGAATATTACCGTCAGAAACTCTACGTACAACCAGTCTTTTATTTCAAATTCCTTTACCCTTACGCCGAGTAAAGGATACAGCAGTCTCTGGATGTAATACGAGAGGAGCACGACAAGCAGAAGGATGGAAACCCATGACACACTGGTTGCCTCTTTGAATTTGAAAAAGAACAGGAGCGCAAAAGCCGCACCTATGAATGCCGGCAGGACGGTTTTCTTTATCCCCTCGATGAGCAACCTTTTCCTTTCTTCCGGGGTTATGATCTTGGCTACCGGTTCTGTTTTCTTCTCTTCCTTTTCTTTTGTCACTGTAATTCACTCTTTCCTGTAGATCATTGTTCCTATACCTTCGTGCGTGAACAGTTCAAGCAGCAGGGAATGTGGCATGCTTCCATCGATGATATGGACCTGCCCGACGCCACCTGCTATTGCAGCCGCGCTTGATTTGACCTTTGGTATCATCCCGCCGCTTATAATCTCGTCTGCAATAAGTGTTTCTATTTCTTCGTATGCTATCCTGGAAATGCGCGTCTGGGGGTCTTTCGGGTCCCTGAGTATGCCCGGAACGTCGGTGAGGGATATCAGCTTTTTGGCACGAAGGGCTGCTGCTATATCGCCTGCAACAGTATCTGCATTCACGTTCAGGTCATTGCCCTTTTCATCGGTCGCTATGGGAGATATGACAGGTATATACCCTTTACCGGAAAGGATCATCACGAGTTCGGGATTTATGACCTCGGTTTCTCCTACCCAGCCAAGGTCGATCTCCTTCTCCACACCTTTCACCGTCACGCGCTGCAGTGCAACCTTCTTTGCAACGATGAGCCTGCCGTCGCTTCCCGAGAGGCCAACGCCTTTCCCGCCATGTTTTCCTATCAGCGATACTATCTTGCTGTTAACATTCCCCACCAGGACCATTCGTGCGATCTCGAGGGTCTCATCATCCGTCACGCGGAGGCCGGCAACGAATTCGGGCTTTTTCCCCATACGTTCCATCTTTTCCGTGATTTCAGGGCCACCGCCATGAACTATTACAGGATGGATACCAATGAATTTCAAAAGCACGATATCCTGCACTATCTGTTCCATTACAACAGGGTTTACGATCGCATGACCTCCCATTTTTATTACCATGATCGAGTCGTAGAACTCGCGTATGTACGGGAGGGCTTCGATGAGTATGTTTTCACGCTTGAGCATCTGGGGTAAAATGGGGATACGGATATTAAAAGTTATTCTTGATGTGAATCCAGATCACAGCATATCGGACAGCAGGCTTTTCCCGGGCGGCTCTACAATCTTTTTCTCGCTTTCCTTGAGTTCAAAAAAAGAAACCATCCTTGCGCCAACTTTTTTCCGCGTGTAGATTATCTGCCCGCCTTTCTCAAGGAATAAATCATACAACTCTTCGAATTGCGCTTTCTCCTCATCCGTGAGCTCGATGGATGAAAGTTTCCCGGAAAGATGGTTTATTGCGATCATTACATTCATCTCCCTTACCCTCTTGAGCTTTGATTTCTCCTCCTCTTTCTCTACGTACACGCTTCTTTTAAGTTCCGTAGACCAGCCCACCAGCTTTCGTTTGAACTCCACGAAGGTAATGGGAACATATTCCCCTTCTTTTGGTTTTATGAACTGCTTGATTAAATGATACTCGTCCATTTACTTGAATCTCGTAAGCGTCTCGTTCATGCATTATCACAATTCATTTAAATGATTTAACAGCTCCGGGACGCTCGCACAGAGCCTGACCGAGCGCTCTATCATCAGGTTTACCGTGCCTTCAATGCCAAGCGTGCGGAAGTCCGTCCTCAAACCAACGATTGGTTTACCCAGCGCATATGCATATCCTATCTCCCATGCAGTCCCGGAATCGACATCTGTCCCGTCGATCACGGCCACGATTATATCTGAATCGAATCCTCCTGGGGCAGGAAAACATTAAAGCCTGCTTTCTTTATCTTATCTCTGAGTTTTCGATTGAAATCAAGCTCGGCCTCTGAAAAAAGCGGTGCAGCGAGATAGACAGTCCTCATACACTCATCATAGTATTGATAAGCAAATAAGCTTTCTCAAGCGGGACGAAAGTATTGATCGGAAATATTTGTGCCCTTTGTAAGAAAAACTTCAAAAAATCCCTCGCCTCTAACTGCGAGCGCAGGAGTATTCGCTTTTCCCGTGCTGTGCGACCCGAAAAGAATTTTCTTTGAAACTTTCAATCTTTAAGCAAAACAAGCACTCATTTTCATAAGAAATTACGAGCAACGGCACCGTTTTAAATCTAGGTTAATTCTCTTCTTAAGATTTTATGTGCATTATTTAGCTGCTTAAATTTCTCAGTGTCCCCGGAAGGCATATCCGGATGTAATTCTTTTGCCATAGCTTTGTATTTTTTAGTAATAATCTCCAAATCGTTCAAATCAGGGTCAACGTCGAAAAATTTTCGTGCCTCTTTGCGTTTATCATCAACATCTGAATCCTCCCTGAACTCCGAAATAAAGTCGTCAAAAGTTTTTTTTTCAGAAAGAACCAGGTTGGACTCAATCTCAATTACCTTGAATAGAACATGGAGATTATCAACGAATTTACTTTGCATGTTATGACTGTAATACATTCGATGGCCTGAGTAGTACCAGGTCGCAGAAGCTTTGGCTTTTTTTATCGCTACATTTTCAACAGGGATATCAATATCATTTTCGTTGACGCCTATACTTCTTAAAAGCATAATAATATTATTTTTAAATTGCAAAGCCCTTCGATTATGAGCATTTTTAATAATTACTGTCTCTATTTCGTGTCCTTTTATTATTATCATTTGATTCACTCATTTTCGTTTTTGAAGACCTTACTGGTGTTGTGTCAACCATACTATATCGTAAGAAATTTAGTAACTCTAAATTTTATTGCTCAACACTAAGTGAGTCAGCTCTTCTTATAATTACCATCGTGGCATAAACTTATCCATGCAGGCTCCCTATTGGAATTTCATAGTGTGTTAGTATCTAAATAGAAATATTTTGGGAAAAGATACGTTACTCCGCCAGCATCCTCCCTACAAACGCCTCCATCAATCTCTCGCCTGCGAGCGCAGGAGTCCGGCTTCAAGCTCAACGAAATACATGCCCGGCCACACGTGCTAAGTACGCCTCTCCTGCAGGCAGATTATAGCTCGTGCAGCAACTTGGAAGGCTGCGTTGTTAGGGCGGACTGCGATCTATGACAGCCCATTCATCTTGTTCATCTTGTTCGAAAGAATTAAAAGTAAGTAACTGGTTGAGATACAAAGTTTATTTTCAATAAAAAGGTGAAATGATACTGAAATTTACTGATGTGGTTTTGGTAAGGTATGATGAACTCGCCCTGAAAAGCAATAAGGTCAGGACAAGATACGAGCAGATACTGGTGAAGAACTTGAAAGCAATGCTCAATGCCGATGGTTGTGATTATTCCGAAATCAGCAAGGAAATGGGCAGGATCTTCATACATTCCGCCGATCCAGGCGCCGTAAAAAGCGCGGCAAAGGTATTTGGCGTTGTCTCTGCAAGCCCTGCTCATACATGCGAACCAACCCTGGAATCCGCGGCGAAACTCGCGGCAGAGGTTGCAGCCGGTATGATACAGGAAGGCCAGTCCTTCGCTATAAGGTCGCGGCGGGCGGGGAACCACGATTTTACCTCGAGGGATATAGCCATTGCCTGCGGGGATGCGGTATTCCAGAAGGTGGACAGGAATACCAGGGTCGATCTTGATAATCCAGATGCAGAGATCTTCGTAGAAGTGAGGCAGAAAATAGCCTATGTTTTTACGGGATCGGTGAAAGGCGTCGGGGGACTACCCATGGGCACCCAGGGAAAGATGGTTGCCCTCATCTCGGGAGGCATAGACTCGCCTGTGGCTGCCTGGATGATGATGAAAAGAGGTTGCGAGATAGTACCGCTGTACCTCAATAACCAGCCTTTTTCAGACGAAACCACGCGCGAAAGGGCGATGCAATGCATTGATGTTCTCCAGAAATGGTCCCCCCAGAAGAAACTCACAATATATGAAGCCCCGCATGGAGAGAATCTCCTTGCTTTCCTGAATAACTGTGACAACAGGCTCAACTGCGTATTGTGCAGGCGGATGATGTACAGGATCGCATCCGAGGTCCTGAAGCTCGAAGAGGCGCACGGGATAATCACGGGCTCATCGCTTGGCCAGGTGGCATCCCAGACCTCGCTGAACATGCTTGCTGAGATGTATGGCATGGAATACCCGATATATCATCCACTCATTGGGCTTGATAAACTTGAGATAACGGATATAGCGCGCAAAATTGGGACTTTTGAGCCCTCAACAAAGCCCGCGACATGCTGCATGGCGGTGCCGGAGTACCCATCCACTGCAGCCAAACCGCAAGAGGTGATCGAGGCTGAGAAACTGATCGATGTGCCTTCGCTTGTGGTTTCAATGGTGAAAAATATGAAGAAATTCACCTGATAGCTATCTTTTTTATAACAAGTAATGGAATTATCGCCAATATTAAATCCGGTATTTCAAACCCGGAGGTTTCCTTCGGCAATTTGCCTCGGGATTTTCTTATCTCTTCTATCATTTCCTCAGGCCCAAGATAGCCGATATGCCTTCCCACCTCTTTACCCTTTGGATCCAGGAAGACCACCGTGGGATAATAGGCAATGCCATACTTTGTTTCGATATCGATCCTTTTCTGGGTATCCACCTTGATCGCTATGAAATCAGCCATCTCCCTCACAACGCGCGGATCAGGATACGTCCCCTCCTCCATGGCTATGCAGGGCCCGCACCAATCGGCATAGAAATCCATGATGATAGGTTTGTTGCCTGTTCCGGCGGCGAGGATGCCCTCCTCGTAGGTGTACCAGTGGGTGGCTGCCCCAGGCAGAACTAACGTTGCAGCTGAAACGAATAGTAGTAGCCAATTACCTCTCATAATGGCAGAATTGGATATTGAGTTTAAATCATATTCGAAATCTATCGCTACTTCCTCACCTTTGTCTCGCCCAAAAATCTCTTAACCATCGGCGCGTCCCCGAACACTTCCTCTCGCTTTCCTTTCCAGTTGATATATATCGCAACGAGTGTTATTGTCATGCCGATGGAAGGATTTTCGGGATTGGCGGCCGTCACACCCATGCCAATGAGCGCGAGAGCGCCCGCGGTCATGCCGCGCAGGGCACCTTTCCTGTACGATTCGATCCTGGTGCGGTGGAAGATGCGGATATCCCTGAGGGTTAGGAAGATGATCACACAAAACACGAAGGCTGTGATGTATACGAAGATGGACATATTAGATCATGCTTGCCACTTTTTCGGGTTTAGTGCGTTTCAGGTATTCCTTTATCATCGCGGGAAAGGATTTTGCGTTCACGAAACGAAGGCCGAGCTGCTCTGCCCATTTCTGGATCCCTACATCGCTTGCCACAACAGCAGCATCAAGCTCTTTGGCAAGAAGGAGCACATCAATATCAGGAGCGCTGTCAAGGATACCATAGCGCAGTGCGTTCCTGTATTTATCCCTGAATTTGTTTATTATCTCGCCAATGACATTGCGCTCTATCTCCGGCTCGATCTCATGCTTTGTGCGGGCTTTGGTCGTGCGGAAAAGGCACTCTGTAGCCCCTTCCCATATCGCTTCCTCGGCTACGTCCATACCTTTGTTGATACGCCCGCGCATGAAATCCACATAGTCATAGAATATCTTTGAAGGGATTTTCACTTCATACCTGTCAGGGGTTTTTTTCACAAGCCACGTGTCTATCTTTGCCAGGGTTTCATCACCACAGCCGTTGTTCCTGGAAAAATCCCTCAACTCGTTGTACACCGAAGGAAAAGGGATATAGCAGCTTATCCCCAGGTGCAGCCGTGCCTCTGCTATAATGTCCAGGATACCCCCCATGGCAACGCAGAGTGTGCCGCCCTCAAGTTCCCTTGTCTGTGTATCGGTAAGCGCACTGGTATCCAAAACGAATCGCTGGCGTATCATAAAAATTATTTTTATATTACTATTTGTTTATTATAATCCTATTCTTTATTCTTGTTATGGTCTTTGAGTATATCATAATCACCCTATCATAAAAAGCTTTAGCTTGTCCTTAACGATATCTAATTTATGATCGAGTAACCGAAATTGCAATGTTTTTCAAGAACAATATCGAGTTAAAGAGCACTGAAAACTGAAATTAATTAGATTCGTTACAGCCATTGCCGCCAATCTGGATTGCAGAAAACATTATAATAATAATGAGTATTAATATTTACATATATTAACATATTAATAAAATATATATACTTGAAATTACACTTCACTTATTGAGGAGTTGACATGAAAGTGCGAGAAGTGCTCCAGGAATTCATACCATGTGAGGTATGCGGAAACAGAGATATAAAAAATTTCTATTTTCATGTATTCGTCCATCAGGGATTTCAACCATACGTGAAATGCTGCGAATGCGAAGAAGAATACTATTCCACAAAAGCCAGAAGCATCATAACGCGGATAGAGGACTTAAGAAAAGCAAAAGCTCACTCAAGCCTGAATCATAAAAATGCAGAAAAAAGTGTTTTCAGGAAGCAGGAATACGGCCATCCACTTTTGAAAACGCTGTCTCAAATATAGCCCTTATTCCAGGGTGGCATGCAATTCGTCATGGAAAATGTTTTTGGCAAGAGCCAAGAAAGTGCAGATGTATATGATAAAGAAAAGGGTTGAAACGGGGAAAGGTTTATGAATAACTGGAATTATTGAGAAGCCAGACAAATCACTGGAGGAAATCACATGGGAAAAACAGGCACAACGAAATGGGGCAGGATAAAGCACCGGAAAGGACAGATCATACTGGTGCCGGAATCCGAGCTCACCCACAAACGCCCTGGCCCGAATCAGCGTTACACTTCTGCGGGCGCAAAGCGCAGGAAGATAGCGCGTTCACCTAAAGCTCTCGTAAAAGCTTAATCTTCTTTTAGACCATCAAATTGGTGGTCTATTTTTTTCAGTTTTGTTCCTGAAGGATGAGTCCATGGTGAATCCTTTTTCAGACCCAAATGCTAAATTAGATATGTACATAGATACAACTCTAAATGGTTATGCTTACAGGAAGAGTCCAGCACGAACTTGAATTATTGAAAAGGCACGTCATAGTGCTAAAAAAAGTAAATGATAGCGGCCCGATCGGGATAATGAAACTTTCACTGGAAACAGGCATACCTGATCATCTGGTAAGGTATTCTCTTCGTGTTCTTGAGCAGCAGGGGCTGATCGCCCCATCCACGCAGGGGGCGGTGGCCAAAGGGTCGGCAGCAGAAAGATATTCAAATTTCAAATCCGAGCTTGAGAGGATAGTTGAGATTACAGGAGAAATCAAAAAGATTGGTTTTGGGTAGCTGTTAAAGTCAATAACTTTGGACTCCAGATATCCATCTGAGAATAATATTAACAGGGAGATAACATGCCAGACTTAACCAAAAAGGATGCAGCGAGCATCCTCACGAAAGTCAATGACTATACATGGGATATACCCCAGACTTATAAAACCGGCATGAGAGTGCCAGGCCGGATATTCGTCTCACAGAAATTGCTCGAGAACCTCGAGCATGAAACCCTGGAGCAGACAGCCAACGTGGCAACGCTCCCCGGCATTCAGAAATATTCCATGGCAATGCCTGATGCGCATTCAGGTTATGGATTCCCCATAGGTGGAGTTGCGGCTTTTGACAGGGATACAGGAATAATCAGCCCGGGAGGCGTGGGATACGACATCAATTGCGGGGTGCGGATAATCAGAACGAACCTCACAGCAGATGAAGTGCGACCAAGGATGAAAGAATTGATTGAACTACTTTTCCAGGAGATCCCCTCGGGTGTGGGCTCCAAGAGTAAGATCCGCGCCTCAGATAGAGAATTGGACGATGCTTTTCTTCATGGCGCTAAATGGGCTGTAGAAAGCGGGTATGGTGTTAAGGAAGATATTGAACATTGCGAGGAGAATGGTTTCCTGAAGATGGCAGACCCATCGAAAGTGAGCGAGAAAGCGCGAAAGAGGGGCAAGCCCCAGTTCGGGACACTGGGCAGCGGCAACCATTTCCTTGAGGTCCAATGCGTTGATGAAGTGTATGACGAAGAGGTAGCGAAGGTATTGGGTCTCCATAAAGGACAGGTCACCGTGATGGTACACTGTGGCTCGCGGGGTGCGGGTCACCAGATATGCGACGATTACCTCAAGATCCTTGAAAAGGCTACCCGCAAGTATGGTATAATCCTCCCCGACAGGCAGCTTGCATGTGCCCCTGCCGAATCAACTGAAGGCCAGAACTATTTCAAGGCAATGGCATCAGCGGCAAATTATGCATGGGCTAACAGGCAGGTCATCACCCACTGGGTAAGGGAGGCGTTTACAAGGTTCTTCAGGCGAGACGATCTTGAAATGAGACTTATCTATGACGTGGCGCATAATGTTGCGAAGCTTGAGGAACATATCATAAACGGTGAAAAAAAGATGGTGTATGTGCACAGGAAAGGAGCCACCAGGGCTTTCCCCCCCGACCATCCAGAGGTTCCGCTGGTTTACAGAAAAATAGGTCAGCCTGTACTCATTCCAGGCAGCATGGGCACGCCATCGTTCGTGCTTCACGGGACGCAGAAAGCGATGGAACTCACGTTCGGGAGCGCATGCCACGGTGCAGGAAGGGTCTCAAGCCGGTCGGCGGCGTTGCGGATGTTCCGGGGCGAGACCGTACAGCAGGAACTGGCGGCGAGGGGCATATCTGTAAGAGCGACAGAGCCATCAGTGATAGCTGAGGAAGCCCCCGCCGTGTATAAGCCCAGCGAAGATGTGGTGGATGTGGTTCACCAACTGGGCATTGCACGTAAGGTCGTAAAGCTCATGCCGATGGGAGTGGCAAAGGGATAGGTTCACAGGAACAATATGCGGTTGTGCATTTCTTCAGGGGACATGGTTTCCACTATTGCTTTCAGCCTGCGAATGCACTCCCCGACTGATAGATGCTGCTGGTGAACATATATTATCCCGTAGTGTTCCATTCCAGATTCAGCAGCCATGCTGAGGAAATCATCGTCATGGGTAAATATTGTTGCCCTTTCCTCTAAAGCATATTTCAATTGTTCTTCATCGCTGAGCCCGAGCTTTTTTTTATCTATGGCAGACCACGCTTCCACACCCCGGCGCCTGAGACCGTCAACGATTGCCACATTCACATTCTCATCTGTGTAGATCTTGATGCGATTTTCCTCGTTCAAAAATCCTCATGAAGTAAACTTTTTACGAAGTTTTGCTACTTTATCTTTCCTTTGCCTGATTTCCTGGTCCAGCTCTTCCCTGTGTTCATAATAAAAAGACAGAGCATCATGAACCTGGGGGAGAATCAGGTGGGGGTGAGCATTGACAATATCATCAGGAGCATGGCCGAGATACTCATATTCAATGATTATGTCCAATACGCGGATTCTTGTTCCTGTTATTATCGGGCTGCCTTTACTTATCCTCTTATCGGTTGTGATGTATGGGTGTTTGACCACTTGTTTTTGCATTGGCATTTGATGTTATTTATGGTACAATAACATAAGTATATTACTATTATTTTTAATACAAGTGGTTAATGTGACAGGAATTTATACAATAAAGAGAGAGAATTAGGAATTAAAAGTATGGTCCTATTGAATAAAGGCGTACGCAGGGAAATAAAACCAGAAAAGAATATTGATAACAAAGTTAAAGCAATAATTGAAGGATAATGAAATAACCAGCTTATGCCCTACGCAGCAAGAGACAGACAGGAATTCATTAAGCGGTCAAATCTGAACCCGGGATCGCGGGTGCTGGATCTCGGAGGAATGGTTTCCGGAGAACTTCCATCTGCGGTTTCAGGGATAACCTCAATGAGACCAGTATCCAACGCGGTTCTCATAAAACCAGAGAATTTGCCATTCAATGATAGTGCTTTCAATGAAGTGGTTTCCTACCATTACCTTGACCTGGTCTCATCCGATATGCTCGGAATTGTGTTAAAAGAAGTTGCAAGAGTACTGGGTCATGGCGCGATATTCTCCTTCATGGTACTCCTATGGTCTCCTCAGAATGAAGCCCAGCGCTCAAGCCTTTTTTTCAATGAGCTGCTAAAAGGCACAGGGGCCCTATACTCCCATGACTTCGAGATCGTAAGCAGGCAGCTTTCCTCATCAGGCTTTTGCGACATCACGGTTGAAACCATAAAACGTGATATAATAATCCCCAGGGATTTCACAAGATCGCATCTCCTGATGCTCGGGAACCTGATCAAGAAAGAAAAGGAACAGGGAGGGTTTGGAATAAAGGCTCCTGCAAGACTATATTTCAAACAGGTGAAAGTTTACGGGGAGGCCATGCTGCCAGCGCTCCATTTCATCGCAAGGAAAGCATTATGAGAAGAAAGCACCTGGAAATGCTTCTCGAACAGGTAGAAGGCTTCAAGTCTCCCAAACCCTCAAAAGAGCAGTACTCAACACCATCGATTGTAGCGGCTGAGCTTCTGCATTTTGCGTTCATGAAAGGAGATATCACTGACACCGTCTATGACCTGGGGTGCGGCAGCGGGATACTTGCGATCGGAGCTAAACTTCTGGGAGCAGAAAAGGTTATAGGTTTTGATGAAGATAGAGACGTTCTTGAGATTGCACGGGCGAATGCAGAAAGACTCGGAATGGATGTCGAGTTCGTATGCAGCCGCATAAATGAAGTGTGCGGAAAAGCGCATACAGTAGTAATGAATCCACCATTCGGCGCCCAGGTGAAAGGAAGCGACCGCCCTTTTTTGAGGAAAGCCCTCGAAGCAAGCAGCGTGGTTTACTCCATACACAACGCCGGAAGTGCGGAATTCATAAGAAAATTCATTAGTCCGTCGGTCATAACAGAGCATCGATTAATCGATTTTCCTATTAAAAGGACATTCAGATTTCACACAAGGGAAATAAAGGTCATAAAAGTAGAGATATACAGGATTGAGAAAAGATAGAGGGATTGTTATTCGAATAAAGAGAAGGAAGGAAACGAGCCGGAGAAAACTCGGAAAAAGCGAGTCAAGAGAAAAGCCTGAGAAATTAGAAGAAAAAGAATTTGAAGAGAAAGAAGAGGAAGTAGTGGAAGAGGAAGCGGTAGAGGAGGAAGTAGTAGAAGAGGAAGTAATAGAAGAAGGTGAGGAAGAGATAGAACAACCGGTAGAGCCAGCGGCGGAAACAGTTGAGGAAAAGCCAGAAGAAAGCAAGCTCGTTTTGCCGGGTGATCTCATCGGAACATCTGAAGAGTTCATACCAAAGAGCGGCACTTTCATGGACAAGGGCAACATTTATGCCGCGGCAACAGGACGGGTAAAAACAAATACCAGAGACCGTTCCATTTCAGTTCTCCCAGTAACGAATACCCCCCCCAGCCTTCAGGTTGGGGATATCGTTATCGGACAGGTAACTGATGTGAAAGACTCGGTCGCGCTGGTAGAAATTGCTGGCATTAAAGGAAAGGGAGAGCGTGAGATAGTCAACGCGGAACAAGCGGCGATCCATGTTTCGAATGTCAAGGATGCTTACGTTAAGGAACTTTACTACGAATTTGCACCTTTTGACATTGTAAAGGCAAAAGTGATAGACCTTAAGACCATGCGTCTCACGACATTGAACAAGGACCTGGGGGTCATGAAAGCTTACTGTGGAAATTGCAGAACCGTGCTGAAAAACGAAGAAGGTAAACTTAAATGTCCTAAATGCAAGAGAATAGAGACTAGAAAAATTTCCCAGGACTATGGAACGGGTATAATCTAGGTGATTTTATGGAACTTACAATTCTTAATAAGACAAAGAACGAGATCAATATAAAAGTCGCAGGGGAGACGCACACTCTTCTAAATGCGCTCAAGACCGCTTTGCTTAACAACAAGCATGTCGAAATCGCAACATATGATATTAAACACACTACTATCAGCGACCCCGTGCTTTTTGTAAGGACGGACGGCGCCGACCCCATAGAAGTGATCAAGAAGGCGTCGAATGAAGTGGTTAAAGAATGTGAGGAATTCATTAAGCTTTTTAAGAAGAAGGCAAAGGCTTAGTTAAAGCCATATATTCCTCTTCCATAAGGTCATCCACCAGCATCCCGAGTTCCATTGCGACCAGGATGGCGCTGACTTCTATTTCAACCAGCTTGGAGAGATCTTCGTGTTTTTTATTTATGAGTGATATCACTTTTCTTTTTTCCAGACCTGTGCCGAGTACGATGCGCTCAATAACCCTGTCAAATATGGGTTTTTTTTCAAAAACATTGACCTGCGGCTTGAATCCGGAAGGGATCTCAAGCGAGGCCAGGTCAAAAGAAGGCCGGATCAGTTCCCCATCCTTTCTTAGAAGTCCTTCTTTTTCGGCCCTGATCAATATATTTTTTGCCTGTTCGGGATTGAACCAGTTCAGATCCATAGCAAGTGCAAGCACGAACTCACTCTCTTTCAGTTCGTCCTTTCCCTTCATTTTGAAGGGCATTGAAACCGTGTAAGCCAGGTCAGACATTTGGTGTCTTTCTCAATATCTCATCTACAATAGTATCCGCTATTCTTGCGCATTCGGTCCTGCCCATTCCATCGATATGGTGCACCTTCATCGTGAGTACACCTTTCTCAAGATTGGCGCGGACAAGGTAGGAGTCCCCTTTAAAAGGTACCCGGTCGAATTTTTCATCCAGGTAGGAATACCTGAGAGCTACCCTGAAATCTATCGTTCCTTCGTTGTCAACGGTAGATAACACGGATCCAAGATTATTTTTGTTGAGCGAATAAAAATCAGTGCTTCTATCTGCGATCTCAATATTTATGGATCTCTTTGCTTTTATCGTGCTCCCTTTGAGGTCAGGGGCATCTGTAACAAATGTTCCGGATTGTCCGTCCATCCCTGCCATTACTGTCACGATATAGGGAAGATCTGCCTTGAAGTTATATTTTCGTTCAAACTCGGGTTTTTGGGGGAACTGATGATAAGTACGCTTCATGGTACTTGATATCGTCCGGGAATCTTAAAAGCTTTCTGCTAAGAGTTAATTATCCAGCTGACCATTAGGGAAAATATGAAATATGATGTCGTGGTCGTTGGCGCAGGTCCTGCAGGCGCAATGGCCTCGAAATATGCCTCACGCTGCGGGGCAAGAACCCTGCTGATAGAGGAACATGCCAGCATCGGCTCACCGGTTGAGTGCACAGGGTTGATCAGCACAGCTGCCCTCAAGGAATGCGAAATAGGAGAGGGGAATTTTATCCTTGCACGAATGAAAGGCGCTTTCGTGTACGCCCCGAACGGGGAAGAGCTGTGCATTCGTGGAAAAGGTGTGAAAGCGTATGTTATAGACAGGAAAATCTTCGACAGGTCACTCGTGGAGCGATCGCTTGACGAAGGCTCAGAGCTACTTCTAAAGACGCGTTTCGTGGGCATGGAAGGGAGTAAAATAAAAGTGATATCTAATGGTGAACGACAAGATATCGAGGTGAACATCGTTATCGGGGCTGACGGGATACAGAGCAGCGTTGGGAGGGCGGCAGGACTTGGGCGATGCAAGAAATTCTTATCAGGGATACAGTTCGAAGCCCCATACATAGCAAGAGATTCTCAGTTCGTGGAGATATTCACAGGGAAGGATATGGCTCCCGGATTCTTTGCATGGGCAGTCCCTTTTGAAGGCCTTGCGCGTATTGGTCTTGCCAAGAACCCGGACAATTTCCCGGCCAGGTATTATCTTGAAAAAATGTTAAAACATCCTGTCATTGCCCAAAGGTACAGAGGTTCGCGGACAGAATATGTTCTTGGAGGCATTCCGCTTGGTCCGCCCGACAGGACCACAAAGGATAATGTTTTACTCGTGGGTGATGCGGCAGGTCAGGTGAAGCCCACATCTGGAGGAGGAGTTTACATGGGCGCTGTGTGTGCAAAGATAGCCGGAGAAGTTGCGGCAAGAGCAGCGCGCAAAGAGGCGATCCCTGAAGAGTATGAAAAGAGATGGAGAGACACGGTTGGAAGGGAACTTGCCATAGGGATGAGGATTCACAAGAGCCTCGGGAAATTGAGTGACGAGAATATGAATGAGTTTATAGGATTCCTGAACAAGCCTGAGATAAGAGAGATAATCACGGATTACGGTGACATGGACCATCCCTCTATCCTTTTGCAGAAGCTCATTAGCCACGGAGATAAGAAGCAGCTCGTCAGGTTGCTCGGAGTCGCCTTTAGAACGCTTTTTTAGAAGAATAACTCCAACTGTGAAATATTCGGACTCCCAAAGGAATTCTATTTATTTAGTATTCAATGCCATAGCTACGTATTTTTTAACAAATATTTTCGGACAGCCAAAGAATTGTATTCACATTTTCCATGAGCCATCAGGTTGCTTCTTCAGCTCTAAACGCATCTCACCTGAGGTCCATTTTATAATGACTGATAGCATGCCCTCGGACGGGTCATCTTCCCCGGGTTCAAGCTCGAAGACATAAGGTTTATCTATATCCTTTAAATCCCTTCGAAATGATTCGAGTATCTGCGTCGAATTGTAGCCTCTCATGGCCCAGTCATTCTTAGTGTTCTGTGTCATTAAGATATCAAGGGCTTGCGGATCCCGGCTTCCAATCGATTCGACGATTGCCAGTGCCGCCTCTTTTGGATTTGAAAGGTTATAGAGCAGGTTCTTATGCTCCGAATCCCACTTGACGTTACCAGGAACTATATAAGGCACATAGCCCTCGGATGTGTTGATCATTCGTACTTCAACCGGAACAGAGTACTCATTTTGTACAGTTAAAGCAAGTCCATAATCGGGATACCTTTCACCATAATAGTACAGCACTGCCATTCCAGCCGCAATTAATGCAACCAGAATCCCAATGGTGAGGATCACTGTATAGGCCATCTTGTTGAGAGATTTTGCCATGATTATTCTACACATATTATATTATGAAACAATATATATTTTACGGCAAAATACTGAAGAATACGTAATCTTTATTATAGTCAAAACCAATCTATTATGATTATGATAATGATAAGAAATCTGGTAAATGATGATGGCCAGATAAGTTTAGATTACGTAATAGGCGTTTCCATCTTTGTGGTATCCTTTTTTTTCCTATATAACATTCTAACCAGTCTATTCCTCCCATTCCAGTCCAATTCAAACGAGAATAAGCCAATGGCCGATAGGGCCAGTATGGTACTCATAGAGAGCACCAGCGGGCTGGCAGTAAGTGAATCAAGTCCAAACATCATCGATAAGACAAAAATCGTACAACTTGGCGCTGATCTGAATAACCCATTGACATACGATGGTACACGGGCCAAACTGGGTCTTGTGACGAGCAACCTGAAGTACAACCTAAATATCTCTTTACGCTATTTTAATAACAGTTTATATCCAAATTCATCCCACCCGATCCTTGTGGTAGGGTCAACGCCGGATGAATACACCAATGTGGCCCAGACAATGCGTGTGGTCTACCTTTCGCAGGATTCCAAACGATTGATGCTTGTAGTAAAGGTGTGGTTATGAATCGGGGAGAGAGTGCCCAGCTTTACACCATCGAAGGTGTTGCCTCGGCCTTAATGCTGGTCCTGGTAATCATCTTCGTGTTGAAGGCAGCACCGCTGACACCGAACACATCATCCGCCTCCCATCAGCAGTTGGAGGCGGAACTTGTGACTCGAGGGCAGGATCTGCTCACAATCCTTGACTATGCACCTGAAGGCAGCTTAAATTCTCCATTGGAACAGGCCATAGTGGGATGGACGGGAGCAGAGTTTGACGGTCAAGCAGCAGTCCGTCCTCTAGGGGGGGCAACAAATGTTACCTTGAATGTCCTAAAAGAGGCACTGGGGGACAATGGCGTTGCATATGACCTTGAGGTTTCTTTCTACACACCCTCGGGCATTTATACAAAGCCAATGCTCTGGAATGGAAAACCTTCGGATAATGCAGTCACAGTGTCCAGAAAGCTCGTTTTGCATGATGAAGATATGAGTCTGAATCCCGAACTTAGCGACATTATACCTGATATGAATCCCAGCACGCAATTTTACAATATCATAGATGTGAGGCTGATAATGTGGCAGATGTAATATCCAACGAAGAGGGGCAGCTCATGCTGCTGACAGTTTTTTTGATAGTTATCGGAGTTGTAGGTTACACAAGCCTCCTGAACAACATGATTTTTACCGCCAACATGCCCTCTACAGGGCTTGATGAATCCAAGCAGGATGTCAGGGATTTCAGATTAATCACCGAGTCCGAGATATTAAAAGCAATAGACTATTCCAATATCTCAGTGGCTGATCCCGACAATCAGACACAGTTAAAGAATTATTTTCTAAATTACATGAATTCGTATAACGATACGGTAAGAAAAATGTACTCAGCACGGGGTGCTTCGGTCGAGGTCGTACTGAATAACGTGTCGTTCAACAAAACAGCAAGCAATATTACAGTGAACAAGTACTCCATAACACCGGAAAACCATACATTCTCCGACAGATCTCTGATCATACCCATGGACGATAACCAGACACACATTATGGAGGCATATGGACTCGTCTTTAAGATTGCAGATGATACCGGGAGTTCAGGGCTGAGCGGTATACGGATTCCTGTTTGGAGCATACTGCAAAACCCGGTAAACAGTTCTGTACCCGACTTCTACATCAAATTGTACACAGATGACAACGCCTCAAGCACGGGAGTGGGTAACGTCACGTACAGGAACTACTCCGGTGGTCCGTTCCTGATCGAAGCAAGTGACATAGATCCGACGGAGAGGCAGATGATATTGGCAGAAGCCAAGAACAAGAGCGTCACAGTTCATGAACTCTATGAGAGTATCATTTACAACCAGAGTGTGAAAATGATCATGGCACCCAGGGTCGCGGTTTATCCCAGTAGCGATTTGGGCCCAATGTCGGATTATTATGCAGATGGAGAGATCCCATACACTGCACTCAGCGACCCGGATATATTAAACGGGAATCTTACACAGTACGACATACTTACCATTCCTCATCATAATATGGCTTCGGAGCCGGCAAATGTAATAACTGCGATCGTTGGATGGGTAGCGAACGGCGGTGTTCTGCACGCACAGTGCGAGGCGACGGATACCATGGATACTGCAGTTGAGAATTTCGCAGGTTCTGCAAAACCCTGGTATGGCTTTATAGGCATAAGCAAGTCAGATCATGTACCAGGTGATGAAACGTATATCAGGCTTTTAGACAATGCCACAGCTTTCAATGCATCATACTCGTTTAATACATCCCCGCCAATGCCTTTAGAAGGACTTGCAGACCCCGGAGCGCCTTACAGTCCGCTCGCTCAGTCAAACAATACAGCTGGGATTTTTGGAGAGACAGGGGGCAGTACATCAGCGTTTTCACTGCGCGATAATGGCAGCCAGGTGAACCCCAACACTAATATCCTGGGAATTGCAGTCAATGCAACCAACGCGCCGGTTTACGCGGATTACGACTCTGACGGCGTCAAAGAACCGCAGTTGATGTATGTACAGGCACCGTACGAAAATGGACTGGTGACGTATATTGCCGGGCACGATCTAACCAAACGCACTGGCGCTGCAGAGCGGTTTATATTTGAAACGTTCCTGGTGGCATCCATGAGGCAGCAGGCGGTCACTTCGGTCATTGCGAAAAATATCAATGTTACAATAAAATATTATGATGGAAAAGTGAGATACTCCGATACATTCCTTGTTAGCGATTGAGGCTTGGATGAGAACGAGAAGAATAATCTCAGATGAATCTGGTATTACCATTGCAGTCGAGACGATCCTGATGTTCGGCATATCCGTTATTTTTCTTGGAATGATATTCCTGTCTTTCCAGGGCTTGAACCAAAAGCAGGGCAAAATTTTGATGCAGGAAGAATATCTGGCATTAGGCAATGAGATCGCTAAAAGGATGTCTGATATGGTCGTGGAGGCCAGAGCAAGCCTTTCTTCAGGGTCACGAACCGCTATTGAATCGGAATTCTCGATGCCCGTGAAAATAGCTGATAACACATATTCCGTCAAACTATTGGCTGGCAAAATCATAATCGAATCCACAAGTGGTCCTTATGTGAGCGTGGAAGTACCCCTTGACTCGAACATAAGAGTGGCGGAAAACAGTACGATCCAGAGCTTAAGCGATACGTATAAATTGGAATATGATTCGCGAAGCAGCGCAATATTCTTCAAGGACGGCGGTGTAACGCCCCCGCCAGACTTCAACAGCCCCATCATCTCTATTGTTTCTCCGCCCGGAGGTTCCACCCTCAACAACACGGTGCATATTAATGTCAGCGTGTGGGATGATGTGGGTGTGACCCGGGTGGAGTACTATGTTAACGGAACTTATGAATATGCGGCGGGTTCCTCATTCAACTGGTCATGGGATACAAGAGCGATGACAGATGGGAACTATATTATTACTGCCATCGCTTATGACGCAGCAGGGCATACGAAACCCGCCTCCCGCAATTACACCGTGTATAATCCGGTCTCCTATCCGCCCATAGTTTCCGCATTTTCTCCACCCGATCTTTCCTCCACGGATTTCCACAGGCCCACCATACAGGCCCAGATAAGCGATGATAAAGGAATAAATTTTTCATCTTTTATATTATTAATCGATTCCATGAACCAGATATCAAATGCCACATTTACTACCGTGAGTCCCAAACTTACGACCGTCAACTACGTTCCCGTGCAGAGCATGAGCGAGTCTGGACATAATGTGCAACTCTACGTGAAGGACATTGATAGCACCGTACATGGGACCTGGGCGAACTGGTCATTTAATGTAACCCCGATAATAGACTCTGATAATCCTTCAACATCCATTCTGTCCCCTGTTCTGAGTTCTGACATCCCACCCGGGAATCCCATAAAGGTAACGTACATTGCGTCTGACAACAGTTCAGGTCTTGATAATCTAACCATTAATGTTACGCGAACAGGGGGAATAGTGTACTCACACAAAGAAAATGTCTCCATATATCCCACGGTCGTAAACAGCATAGACCCCCCGGAAACATGGACCTTCAATGCCACATATGTGAGCGGCATGAATTATACCTTCAATATTACCGTGTTTGATAGGAGCGGAAAATCTGCATTTGCTACCGCGGGACCATTTAATGTATCACTTCCAGGTCAGGCAAGTGAGCTTGAAGTTGATACAAGTGGACTTGCAACAGGACCTGGTGGCAAGAGCCTCAATAACATCAATCTCAGAGATAACGTTTCGGATACAGTAACCGTGTCCATAAAGAAAATCACTATTACATGGAATCCTTCAGGCCCAAATATCGCCACATTGAAAATTGGCCCGTCCACCTACTGGAGCGGCAATAGCCCTTCCGGAACCCAATTGACCTTAATCCCTTCCTATACGGCCCTGAACACTGCCAAATCCATGGATCTGACATTCAATAGTGATATCAGAGGGAAGGATTTCACCATCGAGTTCCTTTTGGGTGACAGCACCACACGGACGGTCACCTTTACTGCACCGTAGGAGGAACATGAAAAAACTCATACTATCTGAAAGCGCTGTTTCCGAGGCCATGAGTTTCTCATTGACTTTAGCGATTGTAATTCTCGCAAGCGCCATGGTTTATTTTCAAGGCGCACCAATGCTCGATAAATCAGAAAAAACCGCCCATTTTCAGGAGATGGAGAGGAGTTTTCTTTATCTATCTCAAAATATCGGAAAAGTTGGCGCCGATAGAGCCCCTATCAGAATCACGGAACTGAAAATAAAAGGTGGAATTCTGGCTGTCCGCCATAACAGCTCAATTACGATAGGCAGCATACCATTCAACCTGGGCTCCGTAGAGTACATGTATGAAGATAAAACACTTGCCTATGAAAACGGCGGTATATGGACAAAATATCCGAATGGCGCCGTGATTATAGTGTCAAAACCCTCTTTCTCGACGGGGAACACTACTACGATACCGGCTTTTGAATTAGCAGGTGACTACTGGGTGGGTGGGGATGGGATTATGAGGGTGAATGGTAAGATTTTTTCTTCTTCGCTCCTCACCGTTGATGCCGTGAATGGTAATGTCTCGATGGTGATACAGAGTGATTACTACAAAGGATGGGCGGAATACCTGGGGGATATAGGAGCGAAAGATATAGTCATTGACGATATGAACACTACGGTGTCGTCAAACATTACTGCCAACGTAGTGAACGTTGACAGTAGCCAGATAATCACCAGCATACTAACAGGTTAAAATGAACTCTGTGAAAATAAAAATTTTGAAATCTGAAGATGCGGTCTCAGAGACAATAGGTTATTCTCTCATTCTCAGCATCGTGCTGATCGGCTCCTGCGTTATGGCAGTTATTGCATATCCCATCCTGGTAAATATAAAGGATTCCGCATTCATGGAAAGTGAGGTAGAGGCGCTCACGATGATAAATGGAAGAATCAGCATGGTGGCTTTTGGGGTTTCACCCTCCCAACTCTCACATATGGACCTCAATGGCGGGACTTTAATGGCTGAGAATGTGACCAGCAACCGATTGAGTATAATCGTGGTCAATGAGTCTGGTTATCAGCTTGAAATATTCAATAAATCATTGGGTTTGATAGAATATGCTGTGAACAACAACAGAATTGCCTACGAAGATGGGGGAATGTTTAGGATGTTTCCCTCGGGAGAACCTGAGATGATTTCTCCTCCAGAATTCTACTATAACGGCGAAACACTGACAATCCCGATAATAAGGATCAATAGCCAGGGGTCGATTGGCGGGAAAGGAGTTGTAAACGTTCTTTCGGAATCACATGATGCCCCAAGAAGGATTTATCCTAATCTTACCACGAGCAATCTCGTAAACCCACTTTACGGAAAGCAGATAAAAATCAGGCTAAAGAGCGACTACTATAAAGCGTGGGCTCAGTATATACAGGAGAGAACCGAGGCCATTCCACTCATGAACGATGTAACCCACGAAGTAATAGTTTCATTCAACTCACATCCCAGTAACGGACCTCAAGATTTGATTGTCCCTATTGAGGTGGTGGGGTTAGACGTCACAAATAATACACCTCTCAACCAGTTTAGATTCAATCTTACCGGGGTCGAGGCAAATCTCCAGATCGACCTGCGTGCGCCTACCGCCGATTCAGACGTGTTCCATCTGAATCTTCAGAAAAAATGTGGAGGTGGTCAGGAGGGAGCATATGTAGTAGTGTCTTATAATAAAGGTAGTCTAAATGAGACGTGGGGGTCATGCAACGAAATGATCATTACCAACAACTTATCTATCGATTTGCTCAATTCAAGTATTCTTGCAGATTATACATCAAATGTTCAGTCAGGCACGTGGCTCAATGAGGCTTCCTATACAGGGACTTATCAAAAGCCAGGTAATCAGGGTCCAGTGCCTCTTGGCGTAATCTTGCAACATTATATGAAATTGATTAGCGATACAGGTACATTCGCGATCTACCAGGGTAATAAAAATGGCGACCAGTGGAGTGGTTTTAACCAGGACAACTCAACCTATGTGCTTGACTACAACATCCTGCCTCCGAACATCAATTATATGCACATCGTGGATTATAACGTTAATGTCAGCTTCCATTAATGCGAGTTAATTCATAACCCGTTTCTATTCCCTTTTTTGTATTTTAGCCCAAGGGCACTTTCGTTGAGTGATATCCGGGCAGCCATATATCCGTGCACCAGGAGCTTTCACTTTCGATGCAACTTGCAACATCCTCACTATTGCAGATTCTCATTGGAATCAATTTCTTCTTTTTCAAATACAATCATACCTGTTCTCAGATTGGCAGCTTCTTCCCCAGTAAGCTCCCTGCTGATGGCCTTCTCTGCAATTATGGCGCTGTTGCCCAGCGGGTCCTCTATTATAACTGTGACTTCATGCTCCCCTGCTTTTATTCTCTCGATTATCGACATTAGCTCATGGGCGCGCTCGGTCTTTCCTGCTTCTCCCCACCTCTCCACCATCTCCAGAATCTCTTCTACCCTTTCAAGCACCCCTTCGATATTGGATACGAAGGATTCAGAGGCAGGCCCCGGCTCGATGTCAATCCCGAGTTCGGGTATCCTGATAGTTCCCGATGTGGATCGCACGACCCTGGCATTCAGATCATCCAGGTCCCTGACCTTCAATTCAAAATGCACGGGCTCACGCTGGGCCATTATCAATGTATCCGTGTACCTGAACCCGCATTCGCAATTGGAAGTAATATGCATCACTTCCCCGAAAAACGGAATGTTCTGCGAAACCCAGTTCGTTATAAGTTCTTTATGGCACAGCGGGCAGGTGCTTCTTGTAACCGTTAAAGGGCGTATAAATTCAGAGTTCACTTTAGCTTTTGTCTGTCGATACGCACACCGCGCGGTGTCACAATGACCTGATCTTCCTTCACCATTGCTATATCTCCGTGAACATCGCTGACCACCTGTTTTAAATCCTTGATCGCCCTGTCGAAGAGCAGTTTGTCATGCTTGGCAGGCGATACATCGATTATGAGAATGTTGTTTTCATAAACCTGTTTCTTCAACTGGGGCAGCGTATCCAGACCTGACAGTTCAGCCACGCGAATGAACATGTTGGTGGGTTCATCTTTAAAACCTTCTTCAAATTCCGAAAGATCAAGTTCCTGATAATCCTCAGCCTCAGATCTTGCCTTTTTCCCGCTTCCAATGAGCTTATCTAGAAATTTAGCCATGAAATCATCTCCGTTTCCTCTTAATGTGTGTTTCTATTTATCTATTTCTGTTCAAGGTTCCAGAGTTCATCCCCAACATAATGGATGGATTTGACCGCCTTGCCTTTTTTCCCTGCCATCTCCTTCCCTGGCACAAGCGCTCTTCCGATCGCCAGAGCTTTTCCATGCGCTTTCTCCACAACGATCACAAGGTCCCCTTCCTCAATACCGTGGTCGGCTTCCGTTATGCCAGGACCCATAATATCAGCCCCGTTGATAACGAACTTCACGGCTCCCGGATCAACCACTACCCTTCTGCGCGCAGGGTTCAATTTAAGCGCACCTTTCACGGTGGGAAATATCTTTCCTTCAATTCTAAACAACAGCGGCTCTCCATCAACAAAAATGAAATCCTGCTCGTCGGTCTCGACATGCTCGAGTTTTTTGTTCGCAAAAGCTGACGCATCCCCGAAAGCTTCCACAATATCATTGATGAGAGCTTTTTCATCGGTCTTTCTCAATACATTCCGTGATCTTATCTTCATTTGCCACCAATAGTTTTAAATATTCTTCTGACAACAGTGGTGCACTATTTCGTTAATGGTTTAAATAAACTTTATTAAGGAGCATCTTATGGGAAACAGACCCCTCGACATTCTAAACAATGCGCTAAATAAATCGGTAATAATACGGCTAAAAGGAGCCAGAGAATTCAGAGGCGAATTGCAGGGATACGACATGCATATGAACCTCGTACTGGCGAATGCCGAGGAAATAAAAGAGACAGAAACTAAGAAACTTGGAACAGTAGTTGTACGCGGGGATAATATCGTATTTATCTCTCCATAGGAAAAGGTGATTGTAAATGTCAAAAGGTACGCCCTCAATGGGAAAACACCAGCATAAGACGCATGTAAAATGCAGAAGATGCGGTAGTGTCTCATTAAATACACACACAAAGATGTGTGCTTCGTGCGGATTCGGTAGAACCACGCACATGAGATCATACAAATGGCAAGAGAAATGCGGATATTAAGGTGACAACTATTGCATGAAGAATGCGGCGTTGTGGGTGTCTCTTTTAAGGATGAAGCATCCGCTGCGCTGTCAATCTATTATGCGCTTTATGCTCTCCAGCACAGGGGACAGGAATCCGCAGGTATAACTGTCCATGATGGCATGGAGGTCCGGACCCTAAAAGGGATGGGTCTTGTGCCAGAGGTTTTTAACAGAGGAGATATCCAGAAACTGAAAGGACATGTGGGGATAGGGCACGTTCGCTATTCGACCACAGGCGGATCAAAAATCGAGAATTGTCAGCCTCTACTTGTGAGTTTCAAAAGCGGGACAATAGCGATAGCCCATAATGGCAATCTCGTCAATTCAAAAGAGCTGAGAGCGGAACTTGAAAAGGAAGGAAGGATTTTCCTCTCCGACTCGGATACAGAGGTCATAGCCCATCTGCTCGTTAAGGAACTGATGCACACCGATCTTGAAGGCGCGGTCAAAGAATTGATGCGACGGCTTATCGGCTCTTATTCGCTTGTGATCTTAGTGGATAACAGTCTTGTAGTGGTCCGTGATCCGCTGGGGTTCAAGCCTCTTTGTCTCGGGGAGATAGATAACGGCTATATGGTGGCGTCTGAAAGCGCAGCAATAGACATCCTTGGCGGGCACCTCATCCGGGACGTAAATCCGGGCGAGATGATCATATTCTCCAACGGAAGCTACGAGAGCAAACAGATCGTGAAGGCAAAAAATCACGCCCACTGCGTGTTTGAGTATATCTATTTCGCGAGACCGGATTCAATAATCGACGGAGAACTCGTTTATAATGTGAGGATGCGCATAGGGGAGATGCTGTTTTGCGAACACCCTGTTGAAGCAGATATCGTTTCACCGGTGCCTGATTCAGGGATCACGTCTGCAATTGGCTTTTCAAAGAAATCCGGAATAGATTATATGGAGGGGCTGATGAAGAACAGGTACATAGGAAGAACATTCATCATGCCTGGACAGGATATGCGGGAAACCGCAGTGCGTCTCAAACTCAACACCATAAAACCCAATATCCAGGGCAAGAGCATCGTGCTTGTGGACGACAGCATCGTGCGCGGGACTACATCACGCCGTATTATCGACCTGATGCGCAAATCCGGGACAAGGGAGGTCCACATGAGGGTCGCAAGCCCCCCTATTATCTCACCATGTTACCTTGGGATTGACATGGCTACACGTGAGGAACTTGTGGCAGCCCATAAAACTATAAAAGGTGTTGAAGCTTTGATCAACGCCGACTCGCTGGGCTACGTTAGTATTGAAGGGCTTGTTAAGTCGATCGGGATCCCGATTGAAGATCTCTGCATAGGGTGCCTGTCCGGGATGTATCCTGTTGAGATTCCGGGGGAACAGTGTGCCAGAAGGCAATTGAAACTTTCAGAATTCAATGAACCCGTCAAAGAGCAGATGCTTCATGTCCCATTAAAGTCCAATGAAGCTGCCAGAAAAGAAAAACGATTCTTGGATTTCTGATTTGATAGAAAACTAATAAAGATAGAACAGATATTAAACACTGAGGCATACTATGGGCATAATAAAAAGGCTGGGGCTCAAATTTACCTGGTTAAAAAAAATATTCAGGAAAAAAAGAGCGAGAATAGGAATATATGGTCCTCCAAATGCTGGCAAGACAACACTGGCGAACAGGATCCTCAGGGACTGGACGGGAGATGCCATGGGATCGGTATCAAACATCCCGCACGAGACCAGAAGGGCCAGAAGGCGAGAAGGTGTGACGATAGAATCCAACGGGTCTTCTGTGACACTTGATATTATCGATACTCCCGGGCTTGCCACCAAGATCGATTTCCATGATTTTATGGCGTTTGGGATGGGCGAGGAAGAATCGAAGCGGCGCGCCAAAGAGGCGACCGAAGGAGTTATAGAAGCTGTAAAATGGCTGGATGAACTTGACGGCGTGATACTTGTTATGGATGCCACAGAAGATCCATATACTCAGGTCAATGTCACCGTGATAGGGAACATGGAGGCGCGAAAACTTCCGCTTCTCATTGCGGCGAACAAGATCGACCTTCCCACCTCATCGCCGGCAAGGATACACAGCGCCTTCCCCCAGCATCCACTTGTACCAATATCCGCTCTGGATGGACAGAACATAGACTTGCTGTATCAGGAAATTGCAGAACACTTCGGGTGAATCATAATGAAAGGAATTCAGTTGGACTTAATATCGGAAGATAAGCTTGATAACATGACCTCGATGGAAAAGGTACGTTTGATACTGGATGAGGTAAGGAGCGGGAAAATCCTCGTGCTTGAAAAAGGTCTCACACCGAGTGAGCAGACAAAGCTCATAGAGCTGACAATGACCGAAATCGGCCCGGATGATTTCTCAGGTATTGAGATAGAGAGCTATCCTGTCAAGCAGAACGATACTTTCTTTAATAAATTGCTCGGCAAAACCTCACTCAAAACAAGGCTTACAGTTATCGGGGCGGCGGCGCAGCTCAAGACGATTAAAAAGGACAGGGATTTGATCAGTGCCATGGTCTCACCATAATGCCGCATAAGTGTACCAGTTGCGAAAGCATATTCAAGGACGGGGCATCCATAATATTGAATGGATGCCCGAAATGCGGGTGGAACAAGTTCCTCTATGTGAAGGATGAGAAAACACAGGATTCGCCAGTAACTGAAGCGGGTTCAATCCCCCCGGCGGCGTCAAAGTTCATCAGGGAAGTCGATGAACTTATGGGAAAACCGGCGCAATCCGAATTAAAAGAGGCGAAAACGAAACCGCAGGAGATCGGGAACCGCGTGGAATCCGTGAGGATTTTATCGCCAGGGCAATATGAATTGAACCTTAATTCGCTTCTTGAAAGAGATGAAATCGTAATGGCGCTTAAGGAAGACGGCTCCTATATTGTCCATCTGCCGTCCGTTTTCAAGAAAAAGAAACATCAGCGGTAAAATATATTGGGTGTTGAATCGATGGAGGAAAACTCATGGGTTCGGGGAGAGTCGGGCGTGTATATGATCAATGTGTTTATTCTCTCTCCAAGCTTTCTGGAATCGTGTAAGTAATATCCCTTTTCATATCGCGATATGTTTTCCACCTTCAATATGGCCTTATTCTGATCCATTTTTACTATCTCATAATCAAAGTTTGAGAATACGGATCTCATATTTGGTTCCAGGGTCTTGCTTCCAAAAAGGAGAATATATAGTTTCGGCAGATCCCCCATGTCGTAATTCACTGTGAACGTTGCATCGGTCTTATCAAATTTGATTGTGAGGGAAGTAATTTCCAGGGACCGGTTTTCCTGTGCTCCTTCTGTAAATGGAATAATTGATGCAAATACAAGTATGGTTAGAATTGCGAGTGTGGATTTCATTTAGAGAACATTATACAACATGTAAGTATATATTTTTCTGCCCCTTTTAGCTCTATAGTCATGATTTTTTTGCAACAACGGAGATCATGTGCCGGGTGAATAACCTGCCATCGAATCGTTTTTCTTTCATGGATTCAACTATTTCACAGCCAAAACCCAAGAGCAAAGCAGTCAATTCCTGTTTATCAAAATAATGATATACGATACCATTTTTTCTTTTAAAAGTCCCGGGTTCGACCTCGCACCCTCCGTATCTCATATCCTCTACCCCGAAGACCTCGATGAACAAAAGGCCTCCACTTCGAAGGAGCCGCTTGAATTCGCAGATGGCCGCCTCTCGCTCTTTTAATAACAGGTGCTGCAGGACCCCGTAGCACCAGATGATATCAAAAGAGCCACCTGAAAAAGGCAGATCATAAATATTAGCGGCTAAAAAATCGATATCCAGTTTCCGTGCTCTGCTGCTCTTGCTTGCGGTCTTCAGGGCACAGGAGGATACATCCACTGCAACCACTTCAAATCCGCGCATCTTTAAGGGCTGTGAGTATTTGCCGCATCCGCAGCCTGCATCCAGCAATCGGCCCTTTTCACTATAAGGCTCCAGTAACTCAAGTGAGTAATGCCCCTTCCATAAATTGCTTTTATGCTCATTGTTCCATGCCTTGATGTGTTCCACAGGACGCTTAATTTCAACTGGAACTATTATAATGTATGCAGACCATTTTTACATGATGCCAACAGCAATGACCATAGCAGGTGTTGATTCTGGCGGAGGCGCCGGCATAACCGCGGATATAAAGACTTTCGCGGCTCTTGGAGTCCACGGAACCTGTGTAATAACCTCGGTTACGGCGCAGAATACAAAAGGTGTTCTGGATTCCTTTGACCTCCCGGTGGAATTCATAGAAGAGCAATTCGATGCCATAGTGAGCGATATCAGGATAGATTACGTCAAAACAGGGATGCTTTCATCTCCGGAGATTGTCAGGACTGTGGCAGGACTGATAAAAAGGGAAAAGCTTCCTCTAGTCATCGACCCTGTGATGGCAGCAGAGGCAGGTGGAAAGCTCCTGCAGGATGAGGCCATCGGTGTTTTAGTCGAAGAACTCCTGCCTCTTGCGAGGGTGGTAACGCCAAACATAGTCGAAGCTGAGAGACTTTCAGGTGTGAAAATAAAAGATATTAAGGATGCCAAAATGGCGGCTAAGAAAATTCACGAAATGGGTGCAAGTGCAGTAATCGTAACTGGAGGGCATCTTGAGGGAACTGATGTTTTTTATGACGGTGAAGCCACATATATAGAGGGAAAGCTATTGAAAGGCGGCACTCATGGCTCAGGATGCACGCACTCGGCCGCGCTCACGGCAGAACTTGCTAAAGGAACTCCTCTTATTGATGCAGCGCAACGCGCCAAGAAATTCGTGGAACATGCGATACTTGCAGGCATCAAAATAGGCGGTGGCGCTGCACCTGTGAACCAGTTAGGATATACGCTTGCAGATGCTGAAAGATACCGTGTTCTAAAGGACGTGGAGAAAGCCGTCGATATGATCGAAAACAATAAGGCTTTTTCAGAACTCATACCTGAGGTGGGGTGTAATATCGCCATGGGGATCCCAAATGCTTCTTCTATTTCAGATGTTGCTGCTGTTCCGGGAAGGATCGTCAGATTAAAAGGAGCGCCGCATGCTGTGGGTTGTGTATCTTTCGGCGCCAGCAGCCACGTTGCCCGGATCGTACTGACTGTGATGCAGCATGATAGTTCGATCAGGGCTGTGATGAATGTGCGGTATTCAGAGGAGGCGCTTTCTACTTGCAAGGAACTCGGTCTGAACGTGGCTTCGTTTTCGAGAAAGGATGAGCCTTCGGATGTTTCCACAATGGAATGGGGTGTGGCAAGGGCTATAAAGGGTGCGGGAAGGGTTCCTGATGTTATTTATGATACAGGGGGCGTGGGGAAGGAGGCGATGATAAGACTTCTGGGGAAGGATGCAATGGAAGTTGCGGGAAAGGCAATAGAGATAGCCCGCGCAATGATGAAACGCTAAAATATATTTTTTTTTATCAAAAGTGGCGCTCCAGTCGTATCGCCTTCGGCTTGCATGCCATCACGCAGTTCGTGCACCCGATACAGAAACTCTTATCCAGCACTTGCGCTACCTTTCTCCCGTTTTTCTCCACGATCCTGTATATCCTCGGCCCTTTCGGGCAAACCCTGATACATTCCCCGCATCCCGTGCATTTTTCAGGATCAACAAATATGTCAATCATAATTGTAATATTCCAAGCACTTATATAATCAATCAAACTTAATTAAGGTTCATGTCTGGAAATACCTTTGGCACGCTGTTCCGGATAACTACCTGGGGCGAGAGCCACGGCTGCGGCGTAGGGGTAGTGATAGATGGCTGTCCCGCGGGTCTTCCACTGGAAGAAACAGACATCCAGAAGGAGTTAGACCGGCGCAGACCAGGGCAAAGCACCATTACCACTCAAAGAAAAGAAGAAGACAGGGCCAAGATCCTGTCCGGGGTGTTTTCAGGAAAGACAACAGGTGCACCCATATCCATAATGGTCGAAAACAGGGATGTCGATTCAGGCAAATATGAAGAGCTTCGAAATACTCCACGCCCGGGGCATGCTGATCTGACGTACGAGTTGAAATACGGATTCCGGGATTACAGAGGGGGCGGCCGCTCCTCGGCGCGCGAAACGATCGGACGCGTGGCAGGGGGCGCGATTGCAAAGAAAATCCTCGCTCTTCACGGTACTGAGGTACTGGGTCATGTTGTGGAACTAGGTGGTATCCGGGCAAAGGAAATGACAATTGAAGATATCCGTGAAAACACGGAAAAAAACCCAGTGAGGTGTGCAGACCCTGAGACGGCGGTGGAAATGCAGGCCATGATCCATGCCGCACGCAGTGAAGGTGACAGTGTGGGAGGTATAGTGGAGATAATCGTCCTTGGAGTTCCAGGTGGTGTAGGAGAACCTGTATTCGATAAGCTCAGCGCCGAGCTTGCAAAGGCATTGATGAGCATCGGCTCTGTGAAGGGCATTGAGATCGGGGCTGGTTTCAGATCGGCATATATGAGGGGAAGCCAGGTGAATGACCCGATTAAATTATGCGATGAAAAACCGAAGTCAATCACCAATAATGCAGGAGGGGTCCTCGGTGGGATCAGCAACGGTGAGCCGATAGTATGCAGGATTGCAGTGAAACCCACTCCTTCGATCTCAAGAGAGCAGAGTACTATCAATTTAGACACGATGGAAGAGACTAAAATAAAGATCCAGGGTAGGCATGACCCCGCAATCCCGCCGCGCATTGTTCCTGTAGCTGAAGCCATGGTGGCGCTTGTAATCGCTGACCAGATGATGAGAGGCGGGTTCATAAGAACTTCATATATTGGATGATCACAGGAGAAAAACAGACTCATGAGATTTAATCCCGATGAAATCAAAGAAGCAACAAAGAAAGATTTTGACGCTGCATGGAACGAAGGGAAAAAATATGTCTCCAATCCGGGAATCAATGAAAAATATCCCCGTGCTTCTCTGAAATATGGGAAGCCCCATCCAGTTTTCGATACGATCCAGCGCCTCCGCGACGCATATATGCGCCTTGGTTTTGAAGAGTTCATGAACCCCATCATTGTAGAGGACAGGGAGATCCACAAGCAATTCGGCTATGAAGCACTGGCAGTCCTGGATCGCTGTTTCTACATTGGCGGCCTCCCGAGACCCAATGTGGGGATTTCGGATGAAAGGATAGAAGAGATAAAAAAAATCCTTGGGGACTTGAATGAGGAAGGTGTGGAAACGATAAGACAGATACTTCATTCCTACAAGAAAGGTGAGATAGAAGGGGATGACCTCGTGCCGGAAATGGCGAAAGAATTGAAAGTCCCGGATTCCAAAGTTGCTGTTATGATCGACCATGTATTCCCGGAGTTCAAGTCGCTTGTACCTGTCAGTTCGCAGAATACGCTTCGCAGCCACATGACCTCAGGTTGGTTCATCAGCCTTGGAGAGATGTGCGATTACCGAAGTACTCCCCTGAAGCTCTTTTCCGTAGACAGGTGCTTCCGCCGGGAGCAGGCAGAGGATGCCACGCGTCTTATGGCTTATTATTCCGCATCCTGCATTATAATGAATGATAATGTGAGCGTTGATGATGGGAAGGCGGTCGCTGCAGGGCTTCTCAGCCAATTTGGATTCTCCAATTTCAGGTTCAGGCCTGATGAAAAGAGGAGCAAGTATTATGTCTCTGACACTCAGACCGAGGTCTTTGCCTTTCACCCGAGGCTTGTGGGTTCAAAGACAAAGTACAAGGACGGCTGGGTGGAGGTGGCGACGTTTGGGATATATTCACCTTCTGCTCTCTCGCAGTACAATATCCCCTGCCCCGTGATGAACCTGGGTATGGGAGTCGAGCGCCTTGCAATGATACTGCACGATTCAATGGATGTCCGAGCCCTGACGTATCCACAGTTCCAGTATAAGACCGGATGGGTGATGCCAGATAGCGAGATTGCCTCCATGATATATGTGGAGGATGCGCCTGTGACAGAGACCGGGAAAGAGATACAGGCCGCTATCGTCAGGACATGCGAGCAATATGGAAATACCCCGAGCCCGTGTGAATTCACTGCATGGGAAGGACAATTGCTTGAAAGGAATATCAGGGTAAAAGTCGTTGAGCCGGAGGAGAATACCAAGCTCTGCGGCCCGGCAGCTATGAATGAGATCATCTCTTATAAGAACGACATCCTGGGGTTGCCGAGAACTTCAAGATGGGATGATGCATTTAACAATGGCGTTACAACGGGCATCAGGTATATCGATGCATTTGCAGCGAGGTGCGCGAAGGAGATAGAGGATGCCGTGCAAAAAGGCAGCCCTTCAGAGACCCGTGTGAGAATCATCAAGGTACCTTCTGAGATAAATATCAGGACAGACCCGATAGTGCAGAGGTATATTACGGGGATGAAGAAAAAGATAGATACAAGAGGACCTGTTTTCACAACAGTGAGAATGGAAATATTATGAAACAGTCAGGATACGCATACGCCTGCGGAGCAGGAACGATAATCAATGCGATCGCAACATGGAAAGGAGCAGCATTCGGGATTGATTTGCGGACAGAAGCGGAAGTCACACTCACAGATTCCGGAAAAATACAGGGCTATATGGAGGAAGGTGGGGACACCACTCTTATCGAACGCTGCGTTGAACTTACCCTTTTCCGCTTTGGCTCAAAATCCGGTGCAAAGGTTGCGACAAAAAGTCAGATACCAATAGCAAGCGGGCTTAAGAGCTCAAGCGCCGCTGCAAATGCCGCCGTGCTTGCCACTCTTGATGCGCTGGGTGAATCGCTTGAACCACTCGAGGCGATAAAAATAGGCGTTCAGGGTGCGCTTGATGCAAAAGTAACGATCACGGGCGCGTTCGACGATGCCTGCGCCTCCATGCTTGGCGGGTTCGTTATTACGGATAACAAAAATAAGGAGCTTATCAGCAGATCGGAGCGCGATTCAGAGGTGCTTATTCTCGCTCCTGAAAAGAAGGCATACAGCTCTGCAACAAACGTGGCGCGTTCAAGGCTCGTGGGACGCTGGGTGGAGCTTGCATATGAAGAAGCCGTTGCGGGGGATTACGAGAAGGCCATGACGCTTAACGGTTTCCTGTACTGCGCAGCTCTCGGCTTCAGCACGGAGCCAATGTTTGCGGCGCTCGAAGTGGGCATCGAGGGCGTGAGCCTCTCGGGTACGGGGCCTGCTTATGCGGCGCTTGGAACCCCGAAGCTCCTTGATAAACTCGAGCCCGTGTGGTCGCGTACAGGCGGAAAAGTGATAAGGACTAAGGTAAATAATGCGGGTGGGAAGATATGCCGTTAAAAGAGGTAAGGGCAAAGATAGAGAAACTGGATAATCAGATACTCCGCCTCATTGAGCAGAGGACGGCACTTGCCACAGATGTACTTGAGGCCAAGAAAGCCATTGGAATGCCCATTAATGATAATGAGCAGAACAAAATCGTACTGGACAGGGTGGCGAACGCGGCGACCGAGGTGGGGCTGGACGGCGAAGAGGTAAAGAGGATTTTTGAGATATTGATAATGATGAACATCGAGCGGCAGCATGAGTTGAGCGGGGAAGGGAATTTGCCGTAATCGATAAAAAAAGAATGTGTGTAAAATCTTTTGGTGTTAAATCTCGTATAAAGTAACTTTGCGCTCTTTGCGTGCTTTGCGGTGCAGGATTTTTCACCGTAGAGGGCGCAAAGTACGCAAAGGGTTTGCTCAACACCAAACTTTTTTACAGTTCCAAAAAAGAGATAATATCTAAAAATAGATAAGCATGTCTTAAATACAAAGATAGCCAAATGAACCAAAATGGTAAAATGTCTGAAGAAAGAACCTCTTGAAGCACCAACCCACCCATTAGTCGCAGAAAGGGAATTGGGATTATCCCCAGAAGAAAAGCAAACTGTGAAAAAAATAATGTTCAGGAACGATAAAGTCCTCAGAATGTTAGCCGAGATGTAATCTTCTTCGCCTTTTCTTTAATCCATTTTTCTATCGTTTTGATAGAGATCTTGTATTCAGCGATATTTTGCATAAAGCCGACTTTCTCTTCGGCTTCTGCCTCCAGATAATATCCCTCATCATCAAGTACTTTTTCGGCAGTAACTAATGCTGTCCTCTTATTCCCATCGAAAAATGGATGCTGCGCAGTAATCGTGTGTAAAATCAAAGCTGCTCTCTTGAAAATAGTATTTTCACGGTTCACCTTATAGACCAATAATTCCAGCGTCCCATTATCACGTATTCCATCGGTTCCACCGTATTCTTTTATGAGTTCGTCGTGAATTTCTATTATTTTATTTGCTGTAAGATATTCCATCAGGCTCCTCTTTACGCCCTATTGTACCACCATTCCAAGAACTTTCCTGATGGAATATCTGCAAAATTTAGTCAGCAGATTCATCTCGCATGGACTCATCCCTTTAAACCTGCCGCTTGTTGTGATTGTTCCCGCCCCAACAAATACGTGCAAATAGCCCTTTCTTTGGGGTACTCATGGATTGAGCCTCATTATGTAGAAATTAAGAATCGCAGCAAAACTTACCCAGATAATGTAGGGCAGGAGCAATAATCCCGCAGTCCTGGAAACCTTTGAAAAATAATATATTGTAAGCGCGATCGCTGCCCAGAGTATAACGATATCCACGAAAGCATAGAATGGAGAGTGAAGCTCAAAGAACAGAAGCGACCAGAGTACATTCAAAACAAGCTGGATACTAAATATGGAGAGCGAGGTTTTTACTTCCTTATTCGGCCATCTCTTCCACACAAGAAAAAGTGATATCCCCATCAATACAAAAAGAATGGTCCACACGGGAGCAAAAACCCAGTTCGGTGGGTTGAAAGATGGTTTTTGCAGGGATGCATACCAGGTAGTTATTGAGGGAATTGTAAAAACCGAGCCAATGAATCCTGCGAAAAGACAAATCGCTATGCTCATTATTAACTTTGCGATATCGATCACGTTTCTTCTGTCCATACTTTCAAACCTCTATCTTCTATCCACGAGGCGCCTGGGTCTTCCCTTGATGCGATGCAGTTCAAGGTCTTTAGGCCCTGCGAAGTTGAAGACCATCTTGAACATTCCCTCACTGTGGGCTTGTGCAAGCTGCGGCTTAAATTTGAAAAAAGCCTTCAAGAAATTCTCTTCCACAAGCGCCCTGTCACACTTTTCCGGGTCAAAGCATTCAACGCTCAATCTCATTATGATCTCTCCCTCATCTTCCCCTCCGTAGAGGAAAGCCTCGTATTCACCAGTAAGGTATTCCATGTTCTCGCGCTGGAAAACCCCTCGTTCCACATCCACCCGGTTGAAGGGCGTCCCTGCCACCCAGCAGGTCTCGGATTCTCGCTGCGGATTCGTGATCTTCATGTGGGTCCTGCCGCAGGGGCATCTTTCTCTCGTAACGACAGCGGAGGTATCCTCGGTGTCGTAATTGAGAAGGAGGCTTCCGCACTTTCCCCCAACTGGTAGGAGCGTTGTCAGAACCACCCTTCCGCATTCCCCATCTCGCACGAAGCCGCTCAACCCGGGATCGTAGATATCCAGATGCACAAGGTCCTCTGGAACATGTAGCCCGCTGACGTCAGTGCACTCTCCGCACATTGTTCCCTCGGTGCTTCCATAGGTGTTGTAGACATCGCATCCCCATAGTTCGGCAAGATAGGCGCGCGATTCATCCGCGAAACTTTCACCGCCCACGACGAGCCGCTTGACGCTGGACTCTTCTGGAAGGATCTTTTCTTCTTTCATTTGCCTGGCAAGTGCCAGCAGCTTGAAAACACTTCCCACTATTCCCGTAGGCCTGTAATTTTTTATGACACGCGCGGGGAAGGTGCATTTCCCTTCCGGGATTATCGTCATACCTATATCACGGGCTGCAAGTGTCATCGTGTTGGCGCCGACATTCATTCCATAGGAAGCGCACACAACTACCCTGTCACCGGGTCCAAAACCCTGCGAGATGAATATCCTGGCGTATTTCTCAGCATACCGCTGCCAGTCCTCCCACGTGAGAAAGAATGCTTTTGGCGTTCCGCTTGTCCCGCTCGTCTCGTGAAGCGTAAAAATATCCTTCCAGTCCACGCTCCTGAAAAGAAAATCCGAACTCTCGGGGGGCTGATTCTCACGGATTGTTCTTCCTGAAATTATCGGAAGTCCTCTCAGGTCTTCATGGGTGCGTACCTCTGATAGTTTAATGCCATGCTCATGGAACCATTTCCTGTAAAAAGGCGAATGCTCACTTGCGTATTTGACCGTGTAGCGTATACGCTCTTCCACAAGAGCATCGAGGTCACCCCGACTCATGGTCTCTATTCTTTCGTTGAAGAACACAATTAAATGTTGTGGCTTTTGGGATATAGGTTTTTGGGATTTTGAAAATATGATGTTAATTTTGAAAATATGGCAGAGAGAACTTACAAGAATTAAATAGCTGCTTAAAATAACTCTATCCTTGTAGTTTCTTGAAACTGATACTTAATTTTTCACTATTCAAGTACGGGGTTATGGTCAAATTGTGGTTATGTTTTATCCATTATTTTTGAATAATTGATGAATAGTTTTTTTCATTATGTGGCAATCTCTTAAAATAGTTTATATTTAAAGACATTTTAAGTTTCATAACTTATCATTATATAATTGCAGAGAAAATCATTTTTTCTTAATTCTTAAAATAATTTTATTAATTCCTGAAATCCTCTATCCAATTTATATTAGGTGGACACCATTATAATAATTAATTTTATATGCATAATGAGAAGAAAACGAAATAAGGCTGGAATAACATGACAATAAAGGCATTAACATTGGGTTTGGTTTTGCTTCTGCTTTTAAGTGGGATTGCTAAAATTGGTTATGCTCTTACAGACTCAAATGGCGGAATAAACCCACAGGATGCGGATGCGTGGTTTAATAAAGGGCTCTCTCTTTTTAACATGGGCAGGTATGAAGATGCATTAGCAGCTTTTGATAAAGCTACCGAAATAAATCCACATGACGCAGAGGCATGGTACAATAAGGGAGTCGTTCTCGATAAACTGGGCAGGTATGAAGATGCATTAACAGCTTATGATAAAGCTATCGAAATAAATCCACAAAACGCAGATATTTGGAACAATAAAGGAGTTGCTCTGGGTGAAATGGGCAGGTATGAAGATGCATCAGCAGCTTATGATAAAGCTATCGGAATAAATCCACAATATGCAGAGGCATGGTACAATAAAGGAGTTGTTCTCGGTGTATTGGGCAGATATGAAGATGCATCAGTAGCTTTTGATAAAACTATCGAAATAAATCCACAAAACGCAGTGGCGTGGTACAATAAAGGAGTTGTTCTCGATAAACTGGGCAGGAATGAAGACGCATTAACAGCTTACGATAAAACTATCGAAATAAATCCACAAAACGCAGAGGCATGGACTGGCAAAGGTGTTGCTCTCGGTAAACTGGGCAGGTATGAAGATGCATTAGCAGCTTTTGATAAAGCTCTAGGAATAAATCCACAAAACGCACAGGCATGGAACAATAAAGTAGTTGTTCTTGATAAGCTGGGCAGGTATGAAGATGCATTAGCAGCCTTTGATAAAGCCATTGCAATAAATCCACAAAACGAAGAGGCATGGAACAGTAAAGGAATTGCTCTCGATAAGCTAGGCAGGTATGAAGATGCATTAGCAGCCTTTGATAAAGCCATTGCAATAAATCCACAAAACGAAGAGGCATGGAACAACAAAGGAGTTGCTCTCAAAAATCTAGGCAGATATGAAGAAGCTAATGAAGCCCTTAATAATGCTATAATTTACAGCAAAAAAGATATCGTAATCGGGACTGATATTTATGTGGAACCAAGCACTAGTGAATTCATAAACCAATTAAAATTAAATATACGGTCATTAATTGACCCTAACTCATACATTAAACCTCAAAATATCCGGCTAAATTACAAATTGAATGGACTTGCCAAAAATGATATATTTGCTTATTCCAATGGTTCCTATAATGGGACAATATCAGTTGATTTGAAGCAAAATTTAGATTTCCCTTTCGAGGACTTAACCACTGAAATTTTAGTTTCTCCAGCGAATAATACTCTTGGGATAAATATACCTACCTCTTATTTGATTAACTCTACAGACACAACTATTCTTATTAATGCATGGAATCAACCGAGAACTCTTGAAATAATTAATAAAAACAATAAAATAAAAATTACAGTAAATAGGGCAGATAAATCGGAAAGCATCGTATTATATATTTTTGGAGTAGCAATTAATTTTTTATATCTTTATTTCTTCATCATTTATAATCCAAATAAGAGGTTAGATATAATGACTGCTTTTACCAATCTCGGATTTATTTTCACTGTGACGTTTGTCATTTCTAATATGAAAGGGCATTTTTTGAATGTTTTTGCAATACCGTTTATATTTTCAATAATCGTTTTTTCAATAATTGCTATAAAAAGAACCCGGTTTATGGGGAAAAATAATATTCAAGATATCGAAAAAGAAAACAAAGCTTCAAAAGATGAATCGAAGGAAATGTTAAAACAGAGTGACGAAAAAATAGCTGAAATAAAAGAAATGCAAGCTGAATTGAAGCACGATGAAGAAGATTAAATTAAAATCTGAATGAAATATATATAAAAGTTTTTTTGCTTTACCAATAATCAAGAAGTTATTGGTTAAAGTCCTGTGTTTGTGACTTTATTGATGAGTTGGAAGACTGCATATAATTTTTGTTATGCATTTTTGAGATAGCTTCCATAGATATCTCCAATCAAACTACTATCAAATGCAGACTTGGGATTATCCACCCCTCTCCATATCTTCCAGAACCTTTGAGACCGGGATTTTCAGGTGAGGCACATCTTCCTTTGCTGTCTCCCATAAAATTTCTGAATCAACTCCAAAATATTCATGAACAAGCCTGTCCCTCATTCCTGCCATCTTTTTCCATGGTACTTCTGGATATTTCTTTTTTATTTGTTCGGGGATATTCTTGGTAGCCTCACCGATAATTTCTATGGCGCGAACCACGCTGTAAATTGTCTTTTTATCTTTAATGAACTCCTCAAAATCCATTCCCTCAATGAAATTTCCAGCATCATTTATGGAATCAAGTATGTCCTGAACAAAATCCCCATAATCCCGTTTCTTCATACGTTGATTACCTCTTCAAGAATATGCTTGCCAATTCTTGGTTTTAAAGCCTTCCTGGATACAAGATCTACTTTGACTCCCGTATTTTTTTCCAGAAATTCCTCCAGTTCCATAAATTCAAAAAGACCCACAGGCTCCTGAAATTCCACCAGAATATCCAGATCGCTGGATTTCTTTTGTTCTCCTCTGACGTATGAGCCAAAAACTCCGAGTGTTTTAACTTTATATTTCTCTTCAAGAACAGGTTTATTTTCTCGAAGCTTCATGATAATCTGGTCAATTTTCTTTTTCATGCCGCCAGCTCCCCATTCATTTCACTGATTATCATATTCATTCCATCCCCAATGGGCCGAAAAATGATGTTGCGTCCGTCAAATGGCGTGCCCTCAATATGGAAACTTGAGGCAACATGTTCTTTCATCATCCCCATCCTTTTGGACTTCATTGAACTTTAATGCTCCTGACTTCCAAAAACTCATTTCTGGAAATTCCTGTACACTGTTTTATCGTAGACCCATGCATATTACACACTTATTAATTTTTGTCATAGTATATAAAGTATAATTTTTATCATTTATTTTTTAATAGTAAAGGAGTCATAACTTCCAGTAACCGTGAACCAAGCAAATAATTTCTTTTAAAATTTTGTTGTTTGGTGTTGGACAATTATGAATGGAACACAGATGACACGGATTTGACGGATTTTCACGGATAATTTCAATCCGTGCGCATCCGTATCATCTGTGCAATCTGTGTCCCGTCTCGGTTCGTCTTTGTTCAGCAAAAACCATCCGAACAACTTTAACACCAAAAGATTTTACACCATCCTTCCGAATAATTATAATGTTCGCGAAGATTCATCATAAAACATCACGGTAACTTTGCCCATCAACCGCGCTCTCAAGAACCAACTATTTATCTCTTAAAATCAATATCCCTCTAAAGGAGCAGCAGTGGAGATGAAACAGATACAGATAACATTAACACCCCCGGAATCGAAGAGAATTATAGCCATGGGAGTGAAGAGGCTTCCGGTTATCCAGCAGGCCATGAAAAAGGGAATAATACTGATAGCTCTTGGCACCACGAACGCATATGTTGCAGAGGAGCTTACAGGCAGGCAGATAGACCATTTCAGATACGGTGCGGGATACATTGATGGGACTGCAGCGGTTGTTCCGCAGGATAAACGCCTTCCCCAGATCGCCCTGAAGAACGGGAAGGAAGTGAATTCAGAAACCATAATAAAAGAAATGACGGCGCAGGATGTGGTCATAAAAGGGGCAAACGCCATTGACCCTCAGGGAGTGGCAGGTGTGATGATGGCAAATCCGGCCGGAGGTACAACGGGAACTATACTGGGGCCTGTCATGGCCAGAGGTATAAACCTCGTCATTCCGGTGGGACTTGAAAAATCCATTCCATACTCGGTAATTGAGATCTCAAAACGAATAGGTATCCAGCGGTGCAGCAAGGCAAACGGTCTCCCGGTGGGATTGATGCCGCTTTTCGGTACGGTTGTTACGGAGATCCAGGCGCTGGTCCTGCTTGGCGCTGAGGATGTATTCCCGATAGGCGCGGGGGGTGTAAACGGGGGCGAAGGCTCCATAACGCTCTGCGTCACGGGGGAAAAAACCGATGAGATTTTTGAACTTGTGCAAAAGGTAAAAGAGAAAAAAGGGGAATTTTAGCAGATCGACAGCGGATGAACGCATAAATAGGTAAAAAACTCATGTTCTTAAAACAGATAGAAAATGGTCTTGACCTCACGGATGAGGCAAGAAACATCGCAGCAGTTTATGATACATCGCTTCAGCCAGGTGAAACCATTCCGGTCCATTATCATCCGGGGCTTGAAGAGATCTACTATATCCTTTCAGGATACGGTGCAATAACAATAGGAGAGGAAACACGGGAAATTTCACGTAATGATGTTGTGTATATACAGCCGCTTGCGCCACATACTTTATTGAATACAGGAAAAGTACCTTTGAGGTTCCTTACTGTATCTGTAAGGATAGTGGAGAACAAGGAAGATATGCCCTATACCGCTTAAAAAAAACCCCGCTATATTTTCCTCTTTTTGCGTTCATTATCTGAGACTTTTTAATTTATTCTGGATAAATGAGTCCCATCCGGGATAATCTACCACAGAGGACACGGAGAGCACGGAGAGTTGTTGCGTTTCTCTGTGTCCTCTGTGCTCTCTGTGGTTTTTCAAACCAGAAAATAATAAAAAGTCTCCATTATCCACAAGATATAATATGATGCTCAGTGCCACCGATGCAGTTGCAGGGCAGCCTGCGCGAAAAAACACATAGCGAAACCTTAATAAACATTGATGGTGTTTTCATGATGACACCAATGGGGGTGTCGGAAAAGGAGGATTTGAAGGATGTTGGTGAACGCAGCCATGATACTTATTGCAGGTATCATAGTCTATCTTCTGGTCTACTATTACAGGGTGAAAAAGATCGATCGCGACGTAATGAAATGTGACCCGGCGCGGGCAACCCCGGCCAGGGTCTATATGGACGGCGTGGAGTATTTCCCCACAAACAAGTTCGTGCTCTTTGGCTTCCAGTTCAAGAGCATAGCAGGCCTTTCGCCAATCGTGGGAGCAATCACTGCCGCCCTGCTCTGGGGCTGGCTGCCCGCGCTCATCTGGATACTTGTGGGAAACATCTTCATCGGCTGGGTGCAGGATTACTTTTCCTGTATGGTCTCATTGAGGAACGAAGGCAAAAGTTTCGGTCCGCTGTCATATGAACTCATAAGTCCGCGCACAAGAAACATCCTTATGGTCTTCCTTGTTTTCTACCTGATCCTTATCATGGCTGCCTTCGCAAGCCTCGCGGCAGGAATGCTCAAGGCAAGTGTCAATTCCATTCTCCCGACCGCAACGGTAATCTTTGCAGGTATATTTGTAGGCTTACTCATCTATAAATTCAAGATTAACCCATTCGTGGGAACCGTATCAGGTATAGTGTTAGTTATAGGTGGCATTTTTGCTGGCGCATCACTTCCGGTCAGCATCGCTGACGTCAATATCTGGCTTCTGGCCCTCCTTGTGCTCTGCTTCATAGCCGCCCTCACGCCGATATGGAGCTTCACCCAGCCCACGATCTATATGTTCTTCTACGTGGTGTTCTTCGGGCTCATAGCCCTCGTCGCCTCCCTTATTTTCGGCCACCCTGATTATGTCATACCGAATTATACCGGTTTCTTTGCGGGATTGACGGGTTC
Organism: Candidatus Methanoperedens sp.; assembly: GCA_027460535.1. Taxonomy (NCBI): domain Archaea; kingdom Methanobacteriati; phylum Methanobacteriota; class Methanomicrobia; order Methanosarcinales; family Candidatus Methanoperedentaceae; genus Candidatus Methanoperedens; species Candidatus Methanoperedens sp. Next base: position 83,336 of record JAPZAR010000011.1, on the reverse strand, counting down.
AGCCGCAATGCCTCTCTGGCCTCTCCTTTTCGTAACGATAGCTTGCGGGTCTGTCTCGGGCTGGCACAGCCTGGTGAGCAGTTCAGCTACCTCAAAGCAGATAGAGAACGAACGCGACGTCGCTCCGGTAACCGCGGGTTCCATGCTTGCCGAAGGGGCGCTTGCCCTTCTGGCGCTCTCCATCGTGGCCGTGCTCCCGGCATCGAGCACACAGGGTCTTCCAGCCGCGGCAATATTCACAAAAGGGGCAGGGTCGCTCCTGGGGGGTAGCAATACGGCCCTTGCATATGTGGGGCTCATATTTATTGCCCTGGCGCTTGCCGTCATGATGCTTGTGGTGCGCCTGGGCAGGCTTACGATACATGAAATAGGCGGGGAAAGAGTGCCCCTGCTCCGGAACAAGTACATTGCCTCCATACTCTTCCTGGCAGTGACTTTTGTACTGGCAAGCCCCACCTTCGGGGGCACATGGTTCTATATCTGGGTTTTGTTCGGCGGGTCAAACCAGCTCATGGCAGGGCTTTCACTGATGCTTATTACGTTATGGCTTATCGATACCAAAAAGAGCTGGATGATCTCAGGAATCCCCGGAGTATTCATGATCATCACGACGATCGCGGCCCTGGGTTACGCGAGTTATCAATCTCTTACAAAGGGATTTGCCTCGACCCCGATCGCTGCGGGGAACATAGTGGCAGGAATCATAGGGGTCATTCTGATAATCGCAGCACTTATGATGTGTATTGACATATACGGAGCTTTCCAGAGAAGAAGAATTAGCCGGCAAAATGAGGTGCAATAATGGATAAGCAGAAAAATGAGAAAAAAGGACTCGCATCTATAAAGAGCGCAATCAAGGACTTCGTATACGGGATGGCGGCGCATGACATGGTGACATATTCGCTCCGAACCCGCATGCATATGGAGAATCTGTTCATGCTTATCGTCATGGGCGACATGCTGGGGATTCCGGTGCTTCCGCCGTATTATTCGCTGCGTCTGCTGCCTCATGTCGTGCCGCATGTGAAGACCTGGAAAAGGACACTCCTGCGGGATCGCGATGTGACTGACAGGATGTTCGGAGGATGAATCTATTCTCAAAGACATAATTGAACGCCCCGGTATGAAGTACCTGCTCTTCGCAGGTAAGGGCGGTCTCGGAAAGACCACTCTTTCAGCAACTACGGCGCGCTATCTTGCATCAAAGGGTAAAAAGGTCATCGTTTTTTCGACCGACCCGCAGGCATCCCTCACCGATGTATTCGAGCAGGACCTTTTCGGTAAAGGTGAAGTGCAGCTTGTCCCGAACCTCTTTGCCCTTGAGATAGATGCCGACAGGGTGGTCTCGGAGTACCAGGCCAGTGTCAGGAAAAAGATTTTGGACATGTACGGCGAGGTGCCGGAAGAGATCGAAGATTACATCAAGAGCGCATCAGCGCAGCCTGCCATGTCTGAAAGCGCCACATTTGACAGCATGATTGAACTCATTATGGCAGGGAACTATGATTACTATATCTTCGACATGATGCCGCACGGGCATGCTATACGGTTCCTCTCCATGGCATCCCTCCTTGACGTCTGGATAAACAAAGTCGTGGATATACGAAAGGATTCGCACGATGTAGACGACAGGGTCAAAAGGATATCAGGCAAAAAGCAGGAATCCGGGGAAATGGGAATTCTGGAGGAGCTCCAGGATATCAAGAACCGGCTAGGTTTCATGGCAAAGATCATAGGCGGACGTGATACGACCGCTCTCTTCTACGTGGTCATCCCTGAACAGATGGCTATCCTTGATACCGAGATAGCGATCAAAGAGTTCAAGAAATTTGGGATTGAACTATCCGGGATCATCGTGAACCAGGTGTACCCGCGCGAGTTGCGCGATGACCAGAATGTGCCCGATTTCCTGAAGAGCAGGGTCAGAATGCAGCAGGGCAACATGGAAATCATACGCGAGAAATTTGGTGACAGGCTAGTGGCAGAGGTTCCGATGATGGATCGCGAACCGAAAGGACTGGCTATGCTTGAAAAGACTGCCGGTATAGTGTATGGGTGAAAGAGATGAGTAAACTTACTGAAGGAAAAGCCAAATATCTTTTCTTCGGGGGTAAGGGAGGCGTGGGCAAAACAGTAATGGCCTCGGCAACAGCGATTTATCTTGCATCGATGGGCAAGAAGACGCTCCTTTGCAGCACGAACCCGGTGCACAGCCTCTCAAGCTGCTTTGGACAGCAATTCATTGGCCGCGGGGAAGCGCCAGTGGAGGGATGCAGTAACCTCTTCGCACTTGAGATCGAGACAGGTGCAACAGTTGAAAAGTACCGCGAGAATACGCGCAGCAAGATCCTTGATTTCCTGAAATATGCAGACATCCCGATAGACCCCACGCCTTTCGTGGATGCTGCGACCACGAACCCTGCCTTTGAAGAATCGGCGATGTTCGATAATGTCATGGATGTGATACTCCAGGACAGGTATGATTGCTATATCTTTGATACGGCCCCGGTCGCGCATACATATCGCCTTCTTGGAATGAGCAAGATGTACGACATGTGGCTTGGGAAAATGATAAAGAGCAGGGAAGAGGCTATGTGCCTGAAGAAATCGCTTTCTTTCAAAAAGGAGAAAAAAGAGGTTTGTGACCCCATGGTCGAAGGTCTTCTGGAATCCAGGCGTAAGACCGAGGAGATAAGAAAGCTCCTCACCGACCCTGCCCTCACAGCATTCTATTTTGTCACGCTTCCGCTTGCACTCCCAATTTCAGTCGTGGAGCGGTTCATCTACTGGGTGAGAGCATTCCAGATTCCCGTGGGCGGGGTGATAGTGAACCAGGTCATGCCACATACGGACTCACACTCTTCCTTTGTCGTGAATAAACAGGCCGAACAGGAGCATTATCTTGAACTCATCGATAAAAAGTTCGGGGGGCTGGTTGTGGCAAAGATCCCCATGTTCGAGGATGAGATCAGGGGAATCGAGATGTTAAAGAAGGTTTTGAAATAAGGTCTTCAGGAAGTTTGGCAACCAAAACTATTTAAATAAGTTACAGACTAATCCAGACGGCTCTGAGGATACGATGCATCTTATCATAACAGAAAAACATGATACTGCCAAGAGAATCGCGGCAATACTTGCGGAAAAGAAGCCGACGAAGGAGAGAATAAACGGAGTCGACACGTATAAGTTCGACGGTACGAAGGTCATAGGACTGTCAGGGCATATCGTGGAAGTGGATTTTCCCAAGGATTACAATAACTGGCAGAAAACAGACGTAAAAGACCTGATACATGCCGATGTATTGACGATACCCACACATGCCAATATTGTTACTGCCATTCGGAAACTCGGGAAAGAGGCAGACCATCTCACCATTGCTACAGACTACGACAGGGAAGGTGAGTTGATCGGCGTGGAAGCGCTGAAGGTGATAAAAAAGGTAAATCCGGATATATCGGCAGACCGGGTGCACTACAGCACCATAACCCCGGGAGAGATAATAAAAGCCTTCTCTACCCCAACCAAAATAGATTTCAATCTTGCAGCCGCGGGAGAGTCGCGGCAGGTCATTGATCTGATATGGGGAGCCGTCCTCACACGTTTTGTGTCGCTGAGTTCAGGCAGGCTCGGAGACAAGTTCCTCTCTGTGGGAAGGGTGCAATCGCCCACACTTGCAATAATAGTGAATCGCGAAAAAGAGCGCGATATTTTCGTGCCTGTCCCCTACTGGGAACTCTTTGCTAAACTTGTGAATGGGGGAGAATTCGAAACCCAGCATAAGAATGGGCGATTCCTGGACAAAGCCGAGGCCGAAGCTATAATGGCGAAACTCGGAAAAACCGGCACCGTAAAAAGCATTGCACTCGGGAAAAGAACCGAAAAGCCCCCAACCCCGTTCAATACCACGGAGTTCTTGAGGGCAGCGAGCGCGATAGGGATTTCAGCAGCAAATGCCATGCGCATAGCCGAGTTCCTCTACGTTAATGGGTTCATTTCCTACCCGCGAACCGATAATACCGTTTATCCAGCGACCCTTGATACAAAAGACATTATCAAATCGTTTCTAAATACCGAATTCAAGGAGTACGCGCAGAAGCTGCTTTCCATGGAGCTCACCCCCACACGGGGCAAAAAGGAAACCACAGACCATCCACCCATCCATCCCGCTACGCCTGTTAAAAGAAGCGAGCTCAGGGAGGATGAATGGAAAATATACGAACTGGTGGTGAGACGGTTTTTTGCAACATTCGCAGGAGAGACCCATTGGGAGACCATGGCAATCACGGTAGATATCGGCGGCGAGGAATTCGGTGCGAACGGTGCCAGGCTTATCGACCCGGGCTGGAGATGGTACTACTCATATAATGTTCCTGAAGATAGGATATTGCCCCAGCTTATGGAGGGCCAGGTTTTGACCGTAAAAGAAGTGAATCTCGTCGGGAAGGAGACCCAGCCCCCTTCAAGATACGGGCAGGGCCATCTTATAAAGATCATGGAAGACCTGGGGATCGGGACAAAATCTACGCGCCATGAAATAATATCCAAGCTCTATTCAAGGGCGTATGTGCACGGCAATCCCTTGCAGCCCACGAAGACCGCTTATGCCGTCATTGAAGCGCTTGAGAAATATGCAAACACTATTACGAAACCCGAGATGACAGGCAAGCTGGAACATGACATGGATGAAATATCCGATGGCAAGATCACCGAGGATTTCGTCGTCAAAGAATCAAGAGAGATGCTGGATGAGGTGTTCAGGGACATGTCTAAAAACAAGGAACTCATAACAGAATCCCTGAGGAACGGGTTGTACGAAGACCGTATTATAGGGACATGCCAGAAATGCTCTTCCGACCTCATAATCCGCAAATCCAAAAAAGGCTCACGGTTCATCGGATGTTCTGCTTATCCGAAATGCGATTTTACCCTGCCGTTGCCAAAAAGCGGACAGATTGTGGTCACTGATAAGCAGTGCGATGAACATGGTCTTTATTACATCAAGATAATAAATAAAGGGAGGCGCCCCTGGGACATAGGATGCCCGCACTGCAATTTCATTGAGTGGAAGAAGAAACTCGAAGAAGAGAAGAAAGCCAGTCCTAAAAAAGAAGCTGAATAAACTTATTCTCTTATGCGGATTATTATTCTAAAGAAATTCCCCTCATCTTTGATACTTACGATCTCCTGATCGTGGATCTTGCTCCAATTCGGTATGGTCTCCTTTGCTGTAAGGTCATCGGCAATGATCTCAAGTTCTTCACCAGGGTTCATTTCCGATATCTTGCGTTTCACATAGAAAAGCGGAAAAGGGCAAACCTTACCCCTTACATCAAGTTCTTCCATATGATCGTAAATGGATTTGATGATATTTCAATTTTATTACATTATTAATTCCATTGGATTTTGTTCCGTCTTTTTTTTAGCGGGTTTGATGAAATCTATGGCATCCCTTTGCCTTAAAAAAATCCTTCTTTGAAAAGGAAAAAAATATTAAGCGGTACGTCGATAGTAGATTAAGGGAAAATATGAAAGGGGGAAAGATGCATAAAATATTCAGTGAAATTTTATTTGATTTAGAAAAAGTTAAGGGTGTGAAAATGATCGCGCTGGCAGGACGAGATGGTTTTCTCATCGGCGATTATGAAAGTGATGAAATCGAAACGTTGACCATGATGTCAGCAGTCTTGTTAAGGGCCGCCGAGGCGGCCACCAATAAATTAGAAAAAGTAAGCCCCGATCGTGTGATCGTAGATTATGAAGGCGGTAAGCTTATTACAGCTACTGTCGGGCAGAAAGCACTGATTTCAGTTATGGCTGCGCAGGATGCTGCCCTTGAACCTATTTTCAGTGAACTTGAAAGGACCGTGGGCAGGATAAAAGAGATCCTTTAATAGTAATGAACTCAGGCAAATTGCGAAGCTAATTAGATAAGAGTTAAGTTCACTTGTGATGTATTCAGAGCATGGCTGTTTCGATAGCGCTTGCAGGAAAACCAAATTGTGGGAAATCAACGTTTTTCAAGGCTGCGACGCTGGCAAATGTTGAGATCGCAAATTATCCCTTCACCACCATTGATGCCAACCACGGGGTAGCGTATGTGAGAACAACCTGCCCTTGCAGCGAGTTAAAGCTCGATTGTGGAAACTGCAGGGAAGGTATAAGGTTCGTGCCCATAGGTATGATAGATGTGGCGGGACTTGTGCCCGATGCCCATAAAGGACGCGGGCTCGGAAATGCCTTTCTGGACAATTTAAGGCAGGCAAAAGCAATAATTCATGTGATAGATGCCTCAGGTGGCACGGACATAGAAGGGGCCCCGGTGCCGGTGGGTTCTCATGACCCTCTTCTGGATATAGAATTCCTGGAAACAGAAATAACGATGTGGATCTCTGGTATCTTAAAGCGGAACTGGGAAAGGCTGGCCCGTAAGGTACAGGCAGAGGGATTGAAATTAGAAGAGACAATTGCAGCACAATTGGAAGGCGCCGGAATTACTGAAGCTCATGTGAGAACAGCAATTACCAAGCTGAAACTTCCCCGCGACAAACCGCATATGTGGACGGATGAGCAGATAATCCAGCTTTCAGATTTGCTCAGGGCAGAAAGCAAGCCTCTTATCATAACAGCAAATAAGATAGATGTGGCGTCGCAGGAGAATATCGACAGACTTGTGAAAGTCGGAGCAATACCTGCAAGTGGAGCAGCGGAGGTGGCTTTACGCATGGCTGATAAGAGCGGGGCGATCAAGTACATTCCCGGGGATGCAGATTTTACAGAATCACCGAACTTATCTGCGGTCCAGAGAGAAGCGCTCTTGAAAATACGGGCATTGATGAAGAAAAATGGGGGCACGGGGGTCCAGAAATGTATCAATGAAACCGTTTTCAAGCTTCTTGACCTGATAGTAGTTTATCCTGTTGAGGACGAGAACAAGTTCACGGACAAGAATGGTAAGATGCTACCTGATGCATTCCTGCTCAAGAAAGGAAGCACTCCCAAAGACCTGGCTTTCATGGTACACACTGACATCGGCAAGGGATTTCTTTATGCAGTGGATGCCCGCACCAAGATGCGTCTCGGCGAGAAACACGAATTGAAGAACGGGGATATCGTGAAAATCGTCGCAGTGAAATAACAGTAGAGAAATGGGAGATCAAGCAAGCGTAAATTATAAATACTTTAGTTCGTATACATACGAATTGCAGTGGGCAGAAAAACCACTTTTTTAAATACACCACCCCCTAAAAATCCCTAACTGCCCACTATCCTCCTAATGAGCTTCCATGGAAAACGATATCATTGAAAATTCTCCAGTCGAAACAGGGGTAAAAATACCCAGAATTGCGTCACGGAAGGCAAAAAATGGTTGGAAATCAACATTATGAAATATGCAACCATGCCTATAACCGTGAAGTGCCGGCTGAATTTGTTGCGTTTAATATTTCATCATGATAATAACAATTATTATTTATTTCTCCAATAGAAATAAAGGGGTTGAATAATAAAGAGTAAAATAAATCATGAGCAGACATATTACTTCATTAAACATGTATAATTTAATTCGAATTTTATATCGGTTTAGCCTCTCGAAACCTTGATGTACTCTTCGTACTTAGTAGTTTCAAAAATGGCACAATCATCGAACCAGGTATGGGAAGATTTCTTCAAGCGTTATTACTGGGAGAGCATCCTTGAACTTGCCAAGAATTATCCGGAAAAACGCAGTCTGACGATTCAGTTTTCTGATCTTGAGCGGTTCGATATGGAGCTTGCCCGAGAACTTGTAGAACATCCCGATTCCGTAATGAAACATGCAAACGAGGCACTTGCGGGGATTGATTTGCCCGTGGATGTTGTTTTTTCCGGTGCCCATGTTAGAATTATCAAACTGCCGGAACGCATCCAGATACGGGAACTCAGGTCCGCCCACATCAACAAGTTCATCGCGGTTTCCGGCCTTATAAGGAAAGCCACCGAAGTGAGGCCAAAGATCGTAAATGCAGCGTTCAAATGCCAGAGATGCGACCATGTCACTTTGATGCCTCAGGGCGAGGGTAAGTTCGTTGAACCGTATGAGTGCGAGAACGACGTTTGCGGGCGCAAGGGCCCTTTTAAACTGGTCCATGAAGAATCGGAATTTATCGATGCGCAGAAGCTGCGGGTACAGGAATCACCTGACGACCTGCGAGGGGGTGAGCAGCCCCAGACGCTGGATGTGGATGTGGATGACGACCTTGCCGGGATCGTGGCCCCGGGCGACAGGGTGGTGGTTTCGGGGATATTGCGCTCATTCCAGAGAAGCACACAGCAAGGGAAGAGCACGTTCTTCGATCTCGTGCTTGATGGGATCTCCACCGAGATAGAGGACAAGGAATTTGAAGATATAGAAATATCAAAAGAAGAGATCGAGGAGATACTGGCACTTGGCAAAGACCGGGAGATCTATAAGAAGGTGATATATTCAATAGCGCCTTCCATATATGGTTATGAGGAAGTCAAGGAAGCAATGGCGATGCAGCTTTTTTCCGGGATACCGAAATCGCTGCCAGATGGGACACGCATACGCGGGGATGTCCATATCCTTCTTGTTGGTGATCCCGGAGTTGCGAAATCCCAGATGCTGCGCTACGCTGTAAGGCTTGCGCCGCGCGGTATTTATACAAGTGGCAAAAGCTCAACTTCCGCAGGTCTTACTGCCACTGCGGTCAAAGACGAGTTCGGAGAAGGGCGGTGGACGCTTGAGGCCGGTGCGCTCGTGCTTGCGGATATGGGGCTTGCGTGCGTGGACGAACTCGACAAGATGGAACCGGATGATCGAAGTTCAATGCATGAAGCAATGGAACAGCAAACAATAAGCATAGCCAAGGCAGGGATCATGGCTACGTTGAAATCACGCTGTGCGCTGCTTGGAGCGGCGAACCCAAAGTTCGGAAGGTTTGACAGGTACGAACCTATTGCAAAGCAGATAAACATGCCCCCTGCTCTTCTCTCGCGTTTTGACCTTATTTTCATCCTGACGGACGAACCATCGGTCAGCCGGGATACGGCGATTGCTGAACATATCCTGAAAGCACATTATGCCGGCCAGCTCTCGATGAGAAGGGATAATGTGCTCAATTCAGGCATAGAACAGGAAGATATCACAAAAGCCATGGAGGTCATACAACCAGTTATCCAGGCTGATATGCTTCGAAAATACATAGCTTACACAAAGAGGAACATATTCCCGATTATTGAGGATGATGCCAGGAAGCAGCTGATCGACTTCTATCTCAGTCTGCGAAAGCAGGGCGAAGACCCGAATTCTCCCGTCCCAGTGACCGCTCGCCAGCTCGAAGCCCTTATCCGACTTTCCGAAGCGAGCGCACGCGTGCGTTTGAGTAATATAATAACGACCGAGGATGCGGACCGCGTCATAAGGATCGTGATGGCAAGCCTTAAGCAGGTCATGACCGACCCGGAGACAGGAAGGCTTGATGCGGATATCATCAACGTGGGCATGGGCAAGAGCCAGCGGGACAAGATCAAGGTACTGAGAGAGATCATAAGGGAACTCCAGGATGAAAATAAAGGGCCGGCACCCATAGAAGACATTATAAGAAAGGCGGAAGAATCAGGTATCAAAAAAGATACTGTTGAAGATATGATACAAAAATTAAAGAGCGCGGGAGAAATAATTGAAGCGAGCAATGAACGGTTCAGGGTTGTCTAAAACATGTACATGAAAAAATATGATGCAGAGATGAAAATCATGGTCGCCGTCTGCGACACGGAAATAATAGGTAAAATTTTCCGGGAAGGCGATCTTGTTCTAAAATTGGAAGAGGGGTTCTATAAAGGTGATGAGGCTTCCGAGAAAGAGGTTAAGGAAGCCCTGTCTGGTGCAACCATCGCCAACATAGCAGGGGAGAAATCGGTGGCATGTGCAGTTGACTGCGGCTGCATAGACCCTGAAAACGTCATATTTATCAAAGGTGTTCCGCATGCTCAGATGGTGCGATTATGACCGGATTAATTGAAAGCGAAAAATTAATTGAACTTGTTATCGAAAAACATAAAAAATTTCTTGATGTATATAATACAGAATTTTCAGATATTGACAGCAAGTTAATGGCTATTCAGAAGAAAGCTGACGAGATTAAAAAAGAAAAAGAGACCACAGAATCAAGGATCTCTGTCCTTAATGAGAAATATCATTTGCTTTTCTACCAGGCTAAAAAACTGAGGGAAGAGGTATTCGGGCAGGTGATCGAAAAGATGCGGTCCATTAAGGCAGCAAATCTTCAAGATATGGTACGCCTTTCGGGAAGGATAGAAGAGATTGAGAAAAAGGTTCAGGATTCAAAAAATATTGAGGATGAAGAAAGGATAATAGTGGAATTAAAGAGACATTTCTATGATTTTGAATCCGGGGCAAGGAAAGGTGGAGTGATCATAACCTGCAAGGCGATAGTAGATAAATTGAACGAGGCCAATTCTTGCCATAAGGAATTCCTCTCTATTGGGAGTAAACCCAAACAGCAAACTGTATCCGCCCAGGATTATGATAAACAAGAGAAAGAAATCGAAGGCCGTCATAGCTGGTTGAGGCACAGGATAGAAAGTCATAACAGCGCTTCCACTTACTGGGAAAAACAAAAAGGGGGAATAAAGGTTGACTGAAATGGATAATGCAAATTCAGATAATCTCCCGGCGCAGGTTCATGAACAATTGCCAGCGTTATTACCAGAAGCGCCTGATGAGGTGAAAATCGAAAATGCATCGCATCAGGAAGCAGGGAAGAAGGAGGATGTGCCTCAAAAAGTATATCCGAAACTTCCGGAACGGGAATTGAAAGAAAAAATAAATGTTCTCAGGCAAAGGATTGAACAAAATGAGAGAGAACTGAAGAATACCTTCAGGGAAATCTCGCTGCATAATGATGTGGGGCAGGAATCAAAGGCCAAGCGTGATAGTTTGAACGCAAAGGTGAAAGAACTTTCCCCGAAAGCGGCAGACCTTAGAAAAAAACGGGATGAAACAAATGCAAGGATCGCGGAGCTGAAATCCATGAGGGATAAGCTCAAGAACAGGGGAAAGGAATTCAGTGAGAAAATCGGGGAACTTAAAAAAACGCGTGACGATCTGAACACGGAAGCAAGGGGTAGATTCGAAACTCTTGAGAAAGCTTACAGCGAGGAACTCAACATTTTCCTGACTGCCGACATACCGCTTGAGCATGAAATCAATGTCTATAATCGGCTCATCGAACTGGCCAGGAGACTTGAAGCCACCAAAAAAGCCAATGTGATACATAATGAGATTTCTGTAGAATATAACCAGGCAAAGGGGATCTTTACAGATATGGATTCTTTGCATGCGAAGATCCAGACCCTTGCACAGGAATCCCAGAAATACCACGAGGAGATGATAGCGTTGTATAATGAAATCGACGCGATCAGAAAAGAGGCTGATTCTTACCATGCCCAGGTATCAGAGAAATATAAGGGCATAGCTCCGCTTCGAAAGAGAATAAGCGCTCTCAAGGCTGAAATTCCTAGACTCAGGGATGAGCTTGGAGTCTATCTTGAGCAGATGAAAGAAATCCAGTTATCTAAGGATGAGAAGAAAACCGAAGGGAAACGTGAACTTGCCAAGGAGAAGTTCCAAAAATCAGGGCGCGTGAGTCTGGAAGAGTTCAGGATTCTTGTTGAGAATAAGGATATCCAGCTTTAGACCACCTGCCGCTTGTTTTTCCATGAAGTGCAAGTTCGCCCATTATTTTTCCCACCTCTCCCGATAATGGGGCTGGCCTCCCGCCCTCAAGCGCCGTCCCCGGCAGAGGCATAAAAAAATGCGAATGCACTTTTCCTCCTTTTCCGGTGAGCAATTTGATAAGCCTGAGAGTTTCAAGCTGGTCGTCACTGGTCTCATAGGGCAGCCCGAAAATGAAATCCACCACGGGCGTGAATCCATGCTGCAAACATTTCTCGGCCCCGATAACGATGTCTTCAACGGTGTGACCCCGGCGTATAAGGTCGAGGATTCTCTGGCTTCCGGACTGTCCCCCCATGCTGATCGTGGTATTTGCGCAATGTTCGGATACAAGCTCAAGAAGCCTGTCGCTTATGAATTCAGGCCTGACCTCCGACGGGAATGTGCCGAAAAATATATTCCCATCGCGCGGCAAAGAGGAGAGCAATGCCTCTATCTTTTCAATGCGCGGATGGATGCCGTCAGAGCCATAGGCAAATGCGTTGGGGGATGTGAACCTCACGTCTTTTAGGAACTTTGCGTACCTGCATATCATATCAATGCTGCGGTGCCTCATCCCGTGACCGAACAACTGCGGCGTCTGGCAGTAAGCGCATTTGAAAGGGCAGCCCCGGGTAATTTCTATTGTGCTGTGAATCACGTCAGGATTAAAAGGGGGGTATCTGTCCAGATCGATGCTCTCTCTCTTTCCAGTGAATATCATCCTGCCATCATTTTTGAATGCCATACCTTTAATTGAGGAAATATCCTTTCCATTTTGCAGCGCATCTGTGAGTTCCGGTAGTGTTCTCTCGCCTTCTCCAATGACCACATAATCAAAATACTCAAGCGTCTCCTCGGGGCGAGCCGAAGGATGAGGACCGCCGGCAATGAATATTGAGCTTGTTTTTGATTGCTCCACTTCGCGAAAAATATATGAAGCCTGCGGCGTGGCAAAGCTGTAGATCATAATGCCATCGACCGGCCCCGAAACAATATTTGAGCCGGGAAGAAGAGGCACAAGGGCTGCGATGCTCTGCATGTTATTTCTAAAATACCTGAAATTGATATGAGAGAAATCCATTAAAAAGTCTTTTACATTATGGAATACTAATAAACATGGTGGAGAAATTACCGGATAATAATAGGTTCCTAAAAATTCTGACGGTAATCATCAGTATTTTATTGATCGGCACGTCCGTTCTACTATTTGATAATATTCAAAAATTGAAGCTTCAAGATATAACTATAGGCGAACTCAAGAATCTTTCAGAAAACCAAAAAGAAAGGATAACCCGGCTTGAATCAAGCATAGCTGACCTCAGGCAGAATTTATCCATGAAAGATGAGCAATTAAGAAACGAGACTGTGGCCAGCCAGAAACTTCAACAGGAAATCATCAACCTCACAATGGTCGCCAAGAGCGACTATGGCGTGGTAGCGGTGGACCAGAACGAAATAGGTCATGTGATCCCGGTGGAGGTCGTCCTGAAGAACGGAAATGGCAGTCTCTTTATCAATGTTGCCAACGTGCTTTTCGATCCGACGCTTCAATTCTCAGCGCAGACCGCAGTGCGTGTCGCCCGTGAAGTAACCAGGACAAGCCTTTCTAATAAAGATGTGTTGATCAATATAGAAGCACCCGTGGAAGCGCCGGGTTTGGAGATTGCGGGAGGGAGTGCGGGCTCTGCCATGACCCTTGCGGTTATAGCTGCCATGGAGGGCAAGAAACTTAGGAATGACGTGTACATAACGGGGACAATAAACGAGGACCATTCAATTGGCAAGATCGGGGCAGCGAGGGCAAAAGCGCTTGCTGCGAAACAGAATGGGGCAGTTATGTTCCTCGTGCCGCTGGGGCAGGCAAGTGATGTAGGCTATATTGGAATCGAAATAAGGGAAGTTGGAACAATCGAGGAGGCTGCAAGATACGCGATCTCCTCCTGAAAACCCTATTGAGTAATCCCGGTGACGACATCAGTCTTGAAATCAAATACGGTGGCGCACTCATTCAGATGGCAGATGTCAAGCCTCGATGTACCTTCTATGATGCCGATGTTTGCTGCCGTATATCCTCCCTCCTCAAAAAGGCGTATCACTTCATTTTCCTTCTCAGGAGAACACGTCAATATGAATCCCGTCGCAGGATGAACCTTTAGCCATTGAGCAAGATCAATATTTTCAGGGACAGGTATCTTTTCAAGATATACTCTTGCGCCTTTTGAACTGGTCTCAAGGAGCATGCCAAGTGTTCCGATCAAGCCCGGATTGCTTATGTCCTTTCCTGCCGTTACAAGTCCCCTCTCTCCTATTGTCTGCATCACCCTGTACTTAGCACGTACTTCCTCAGGTTCCTTCATGGTCGTAGAGTCAAAACTGAAGGGCGAATTGGGGCCGATCCTTCCTTTCATATCATATGCAGCTATTATGGAATCTCCAGTGCGTGCCGTACCGCTTCTTATCTCGCATCCTTTTTTGACAGTCCCGATGATTGCCACTGAAAGCGCGGTGTACGGTGTATCGGGGTGCAGATGACCTCCCACCATCGGGACGCCGAATTTTGCTATTCCATCCCTGATGCCTCTTAGCAGTTCCTTGCATGCATTCTTATCGTCGGAAGAAAGCACATTCACCATGGCTACGGGTTTGCCGCCCATCGCAGCTATATCGTTAACATTGACGAGCACGGAAGTGTAGCCCGCCCACCAGGGGCTTGCATTGATGAGCCTGCCCCAGATGCCGTCTGCTGCAAACAAAATATAATCCTCTCCTCCGATATCTATCACGGCTGCGTCATCGCCGAAATCTACAACAGAATTAGCATATTCAGAGCGAACGCTCTCGAAGATATTGATCAGGTCTGCAATGGGCTTTTTTCGGGTCACGCCCTCGAATTCCCTGATCTCTCTGGCTATCTTATGCAAATCCATGGTACTCTAACCATGCAGGTTTGTTAATTATAGTTTTTGGGTTTTTCCCGCAATCTTTAATACTGTTTACGTCAATTGTAAACTCATGGTTAAGCTTGATCAGATTAATATCTCTAACGATGGTCTCACAAAGTTCTTCAGTCCCATTGAAGCAGAGATTATGAAGGTATTATGGGGTGAAGGTGAGATGACCACATCGGAGCTTACAGAAAAGACAGAGATACCACTGACAAGTGTGGCGGGCACACTTGACAGGCTGGTCAAAGCAGGATATGCGATGCGGCATGTCGAAAATATTAATGGGAGGGTTCGATATGTGTATGAGCCAGCTTTCTCTGAAGAAGAGGCTGCTTCTGAAATCACCACGAAGATCCTGGATAGTCTTGTGGATGCCTTCGGGCCTGTCGCACTTGAGAATTTCTCAAAATACAGTGATAAGAAATGAATATATTTAGTGAATTCAATTGCTTCGGGCTTTGCCTGAAGTTATCAGATCTTGCTCCTTATGTCGGGCTTATTGTCGTTATTTCGATAACATTACTGGCAGCGAGCCTGATAATAAGGAATCCAAAACAGAGGCTTTTGACATTTGTTTCTGCTCAGGGAGCTGTTCTTTTGGCTATCGTTTCTGCATTTTATTTGATGAAATGCAGCGGTATGCTGACTTTGTATCTTTACTTCGCTTACGTAGTGATATCTTCTGTAATAATGTTCGGAGTGCTTCGGTTTTATGACAGGATACTGATCAAGCGTCTCAATGCCAGGCCGGCAGTCAGTATCTTGGAATGGACACAGGAATTCGTGGACAGGCTGACGTTTGCTACGATATACTATTACGATTCTGCAATACCCAGAGCTTTCGCATCAGGGAAATCGATTTTTCTGTCACTCGGGCTTCTTGAGCTATTGAGCGATGAGGAATTGAAGGCAGTACTGGCACACGAGGCCTGGCATATCCGCAACAATTCCACAACGCCGTACTTGAAACAACTGGCACTCATGACATTCTCGTACCATAAGGAATCGGAACTTGAATGTATGGCTGATAGCTTCGCAGTCGAAATAGCAGGAAGCGAAGCGCTGGCATCGGCGCGCAATAAATTGGACAAAGTATTTATCTGAGAAAAAGTAAAGATAGTGAAAATTATGTGGCTTAAATTGAGACTATACCTTGTAATGGCGGTTATGTTCGCCATAGTTTACGGACTTGTGGCATTTGCGGCAAGTTACATGGGAGTGACAGGATTTTATTTCTACGGGATCCTGGCTTCGGTGATGCTGTTCATTCAGTATATGATCGGCCCAAAGATGGTAGAATGGTCTATGGGCGTGAGATATGTAAGTGAGACGGAATATCCTGCGCTTCACAGGATGGTCGGCGAACTTGCAAGCTATGCAAGAATCCCCAAACCAAGAATAGGCATCGCAAAAATACCTGTCCCCAACGCTTTCGCATTCGGGAGATGGGAGAGCGATGGGCGGGTGTGTGTTACCGAAGGGATAATGAATCTTCTGGATGAAAAAGAGCTCAGGGCTGTTCTCGGGCATGAGATGTCACACCTGAAACACAAGGATGTTGTGGTACTGACGATGATCAGCGTAATCCCGATGATATGCTGGTATCTGGCATGGAACTCGCTCTTCTCGGGCGGCAGGGAGCGCGGTAATAATGTCCTGATTGGGATTGCCGCATTTGTGCTATACCTGGTGACAAATCTTCTCGTGCTGTATGTGTCGAGGGTCAGGGAATATTATGCCGATGAAGGCTCAGTAGAGCTTGGCAGTGCACCTCATCATCTAGCTTCCGCTTTATACAAACTCGTTTATGGGAGCGCAAGGGTATCGAAGGACTCGTTAAAGCAGGTAGAAGGAATGAAGGCGTTTTTCGCAAATGACCCGTCACTTGCAGGCAACGATTTAAGGGAATTATCTCAGATTGACCTTGACAGAAACGGAAGCATAGACCGGAACGAATTAATGATGCTCAGAACCAAGCCAGTTAAAATAAAGACCACGGATAAGATCATGGAAATCCTGAGCACGCATCCCAATATGCTCAAACGCATCCAAAGATTATCCACGCTTCAATCCGCATATTGATTTTTTAAAACCAAAAGAGTTATATTCTCGAGGGCTTAAGGCTAAAGAAGGGAATGTATGGATGTCTCGGAAGCGGTCAGGAACAGGAGTGCGGTTCGCCAGTTCAAACCAGAGTTGATCAACGATGAAGCGATCGGGAAAATACTTGAAGCTGGCAGATGGGCTCCAAGCCCGTTTAATACCCAACCATGGGAATTCATTATCATAAAAGATAAAGAGACCCTGAAATCAATCTCGAAATTTGCCAGATATTCCGGTTATCTTGAAGCGGCTCCCATGGCGATCGCGGTTGTCGTGCCGCCTGTGAGCGGGAAATTCTCATGGGTGGAGAGCATCGGAGAGACCAGGTTCGCCGCAGCTATGGCCGTGCAGAATATGATGCTTGCAGCAATGGAACTGGGGATAGGTACGTGCTGGGTAAGTATAGAAAGGGATAAAGTCGGTGAAATACTTAAAGTGCCAAAGACTAATTTCGTATTGACAATCATTCCTGTGGGCTATCCCGAGATCGTTCCGCAGAAGCATGATGAAAATTCCAGGAAAAGGCTTGAAGATATGGTATTCTACGATTATTATGGCAAGAAGGTAGGACCTGATTGAAATGAACGAAGAAGAAAAGATCAAACCTGATAGATTACTTGATTGCGTGGGGCTCTTTTGTCCTATACCGATCTTTAATACCACGCAGGAAATGGAAAATATTGAGGTAGGGCAGGTACTGGAGATGGTGACGGATGATCCTGCCGCAGTGCAGGATATCCCGCGCTGGGCCAAGAGGGCCGGGCACCAGTTCTTAAAGTTGTTCAAAGAGGGAGAGCATTTCCATTTCCTGATAAGAAAAGGGAAAGGATAATATTCCTGGATTTTCCTTGATGAATATGGATTTATTTAAGACACAAACTGTGAATAAGTGTGTTCAAGTAAAAAAATACTACCCCTCTACTTCAAATGGAAAATTAATCCTGTAAAATTAGCCGGACTTTATAGGGGATTAAGCCCTCTCAAAGGGTTATACTGGTTTTGCGCTTCTAATATGCTGTATTTTGAGAAAATCTCTCTTAATTCAATATCTTTAATTAGAATTTATTCGGAACCTTGGTTTCGATTGAAAATTGTGAATAAGTGTGTTCAAGTAAAAAAATACTACCCCATTATTTCAAATGGAAAATTAATCCCAAGAATATTAGGACATTTAATACCAGAACAAACGTTTTCAACGATTTATTTAATAAATACGATTTTAAGAACTGTTTTTTATCAAATAAACTGTTCAGGATGTTTTTTTTTGTATACAACTAAATATAACCTCTATTTCATCTGAAAAGCTTATATAGTTGGACTTTCATATGAAGTGTCGTTCACAATTTCACCCGATTGGAGACATCGGAGGGGAAATCCGGATGCTCCGGAGGCGTTGCTGTTCGCCTCAATGAGGCGAACAGCCCTCATATTTTGAGGTATTATGAAAATACGGTTGGAAATCGAAGGAAAAAATGCAGGCACAGTAAACTACAAGGGCCCCGATTCAACCCTACTTGCGATCAAATACTTAAATTCTGTGGATGCCGATGAAGTCCAGATCAATATAGTTCAAGATGACGGCACACGGGCATTCGGAGAATTCGAGGGCGAGTTCCTGGCGGTTTCTGCTATCAAGTTCATCGAGTCTGTTGTATTGAGTGACATGGAAGCAACTGAAACATCCATTTCTTCAAACTCTGCTGCGCCAAATCTCACTCTAAAAGAACGGTTAGAGATGTTCTTAAGATTTGAGTTCTCCGGGGTCTGGTTCTCATCCCTTGATGTAAAAAAGAGATATGAAAGCATTTATGGAAAAATCGGCCTGAGCACGGTATCCACGTATCTTGCCAGAATGCACAGGGACAATAAACTTGAAAAACGCGGGAATCACGTCAACAGGGAATTCATGTTAAGAGATATCAATAATCCTTTAAAGGATATTGAATACGTGTCTGTAAAATGATGATAGGGTTGATGAGCTGACCCCCCGCGGGCTTACAGCACCCTCGCAACACTGATTTTGTGTTGTCTTCGCCGTAAATTGCACTCCATGTGCTTTCTTTGGCACCCTTTTGGAAGAGATCCAGTCAAACCGCCTTCCTGTCAGACCTTGAAAGGTCACCGGGAATTTACACCCTGGAAGTCGGAATATTTCCGAGGTTCTTCTGCCGATCACTTGCTAGCTCATCGTAGCGTGCACCCATTACACTAGATGTGTAACGAGCAAATTACTATATTGTTCCGCCACAATTAATAGTTTTCGATAACAGAAGAGGTAAAGAATATGATAACAGATTAACTGTTGATAGTTTCAAGCTTGAACATCACATCCAAACCCTTAAGCGTCATCTGGACCTTATCACCGAACCGCAGGATCTCATCCACTTCGACATTCTTTCTCCATTCATAGACAAAATCATGGGTTCCCTGCATGGGTTTAAATCCGAGTGACATAAGGCGCTGATTGATTTCTGAAGGCTTGCCACCTTCGCTGCTGAACCATACGATCAAATAACTTTTCATAAATTTCACAGGTGCATTATTGTTTTAATGTTTTATCATGTTTTTGGTCATCGTTTTTCAGTAAATCCAAGTTCGGATAATAAATTCCTGGCTATATTCAGTGAATCCTCCTCATTAGCTGCCTTGATGATCATCCTGCCGCTCGGGTACATCGAGATTTCCACACCACTATAATTCAGCAGCAGAATGTGCTTTGTCGCCACTTTTGAATTGAGCTTAAGGCTTGCCTTCATTAAATCTAATTTGATATTAGTGGTCACCTCAAATGCGGTCCTTCCAGAGCACAACCTGACCGATATTGCCATGGTTCATTGAGATGCAAAGGAAATATATAAGCATGCGTACAAACTCAATGAAAAAATATGATGGGACGAAATGTACTGATATTATTCCTATGTTCGGTCGCTTTCATATCCGCAGGTTCAGGAGCCGGCGGCATACTGCTGAACGGGACAGGCTTTTATCTCACCACGGGGGAGTCGCAGGAGCTGTACCAGGGGTATGCGCTCAGTTTGAAAAGCGTAAGCAGTGACGGTTCGGTCTGGCTTCAGTTAACGGAGGGAGATAAAGTAGTAAAAAGCGATATTGTATACAGTTCTGGATATTTCATGTACAACAGGACCAATACCACAATACTCTCTGTTTTGGTAAACAAGGTTTATTTCGGGTCGCCAGAACAAAGCCTTGTATCAATTTCCATATATCAATTCATTGATCCCGATTTGCCTGCCACAAATGGGACCACGATAATTCCTGCGAATACCATGCGTCAAAATGACAACAATTCTCTTCCGAAAATACAGGCTACCAGTGAGCCTTTGATATGGGCTCTGGGAATTGTCTTCATCATAATTCTTTTTTATGTTCTGCGCAAATTTTGGTGAAGCATGAAGGTCCTGAAAAAAGAACTGCGTTTCGGTGAAGGCGAAATTTCACTTATCACAGAATCGCTGGACGATCTCTGGCATTTGAAATATATTCTTGAGCCCGGAGATCTCGTATTTGCATTTACCAAAAGAAGAATAGAAGGGGCCACGGATAAATTACGACCTGAGAAGGCAGATAAGAGAACTGTAAGGCTTGGTATAACTGTGGAAAAGGTGGAATTCCATAAATTCTCAAACCGCCTGCGTGTGCACGGTACAATCCTTGAAGGCATAGATACGGGGGCATACCACACAGTGAACATAGAAGAGGGAACGAATCTTTCAATAGTGAAGAAATGGAAAAACGACCAGATAGAGAGGATAAAGGAAGCCGAGATAGCAGGTCTGCGCCCGAAGGTTATTATAGCTACAATAGAGGAAGGAGAGGCCAGCATAGGTATGGTAAGGCAATTCGGGGTTGAAGAATCATCCTCCCTGCGCCAGTCGCTCGGTAAAGGCGAGGGGAATAGACGGAACGAGTTCTTCGGCGAGTTGGCAGCGCAATTGAAATGGGCGTCAGAAAAAGTGGATGCTGTGATACTTGCGGGTCCTGGCTTTACAAAAGAGGATTTCTTGGATTTCTTGAAACCAAGAGACCAGGAGCTTGCAAAGAAAATAGTTCTTGAAGACACTTCATCCATCGGGATATCGGGATTTCAGGAAGTGTTGCGGCGCGGCGCTGTGGACAGGATAATGGAAGAATCAAGGATCGGCAGGGAAGCCTGCCTCATTGAGGATTTGATGAAAGAGATCTCGATGAACGGCAGGGCAGCTTACGGTATGACCGATGTCAGGAATGCACAGAGCCTCGGTGCGATAGAGACATTATTGATCACTGACGAACTTTTGCGGACAGAACGCGAGGGAAATTCAATAGATGGCTTCTTAAAGAGTGTTGAACATTCCCAGGGAAGGATCGTGGTGTTCAGCACGGAATTCGAACCAGGAAAGAAACTTGAATCGCTGGGCGGGATTGCGGCGCTTCTGCGATTCCGGGTGAGCCCATGAATCTGGAGGATGCGGCTATGGACATCAGGTACCTTCTCGACAGGGGTTATACCCAAAGAGCAGTTGTTGCTTTTGTATGCGATCATTACCGTCTTGGTGCAGATTCAAGATACCTTCTCGCAAGGACTGTTCTGGGGGGGGAGGTTTCAGAAAGTAGGCAGGCTAAATTTTTGCCTTGCGATAGCATAAATGAAAATAATATTATGATTGATGGATATAATATCATTATCGGTATGGAGAGTATTATCGAGAAAAAGGCATACCTTTGTGATGACGGGGTTATTAGGGATATCAAGGGAACGTTTCGAAATTTTAAGGCTTCAGAAGGTTCTGATAAGGCAATTGAGTTGATATTGGAGTTCTTAAAAGAGGCGAATCCGTCTTATGTTTGCTTTCTTCTGGATTCACAGATAAGCAAGAGCGGTTTGCTTGCAAGGGTGCTACGCAAGGGAATCGACGAATTTGGATTAAAAGGAGACGCAAGAACCTCGAAACAGGTGGATTATGATCTGAAGTGTTCAAAGGACATTGTTGCATCAAGCGATGGCGTGATAATAGATGCTGCTGAGAAGGTGGTGAATTTCCTGTACTGTTTGGTATCCAGATTCAGGCATCTTGAGACGGGAGTTGTGCGAGCCAGTTCCAGACAATTTTCAAAATATCCCGCCAGGCCGCGCACAAGGAGCTTCTAAAGATGATCGAATTCAAACTGATTGAGCAAAAGGGCGCGGGTAAAGCGGTATATTATGTCATCAGATAGGTTGACGCAAAGGTTGATACTCTCATGAAAAGAGTTGGGATTGTAGTTAGAGACCCTGATGACTGGACAGGTGTGGCTCTCTTTAATTCTGTGAGAGATCAAGGGATGCAGCCTGTAAAGTTCAGCTTCAGCGATGCGACTTCGAATATCTCATCGGGTAAAATACATGCAGACGGAATTGACCTGACCGAACTTTCCGCAGTTATCGTCCGGGACATGGGACCTGTGACCCAGAATGGCACTGCGTTCAGATACGATATTCTCAGCCAGCTCAAAGAACTTGGAGTTGTAGTCATCAATTCCCCTGAGTCAATATCAAGGGCGGCAAACAAGTACATTTCAAGCTATTTGTTTCAGAAGAACGGAATATCGACACCCAAGACAGTGGTAACCAATAACATCAAGGATGCTCAAGATGCTCTTGCTTCTTTCGGGCGCGCCGTGGTGAAACCAGTGTTCGGGTATAAGGGAATAGATGTTGAGTGCATAAAAAATGGAGAGCGTGGGACACTGAGACTTAAAGAGCTATTTGAAAAAAATGGTCTTATATATATCCAGGAATTCATTCCCAATCCCGGCAGGGACATCCGTGTGTTTGTTGTGGATAATAAGGTAGTAGGTTCAATTTACAGGATCGCTCCGGCAGGAAGCTGGATAAATAACCTTAGCCAGGGAGGAAGCGCGAAATCCTGCGAACTGACAGATGAACAGGAAGAGCTGGCCTTGGAAGCCGCAAAAATCATAGGCACGGTCTATGCAGGCGTGGATATTATCGAGGGGGATTATGTCATTGAGATCAATGGAACGCCTTCGGGTAAGGGGATATTCGAAGCATGTGGCGTGGATGTGACAGTGAAAATAACCGAGTATCTGAAGGGTCTGATTTGATCATCTGCGCGGCATCCCATTAGCTTAAATTAAATCGGTCACATATGACCCTCAAATGAAACAGGAAATGTCTAGCGTGGATGTTGCCGCGCTCATCAAAGAACTCCGCCCCCGTCTTCTCGATGCAAAAATCGCGAAGATATATCAGCATTCACCTGACGAGGTCAGGATAGGACTTCATATTTTCAAAGAGGGAAGAACGAATCTGGTAATCGAGGCGGGACGGCGCCTTCACCTCACTGCGCATCCTGAGGTTGCCCAGAAACTCCCGCAGTCCTTTCCCATGCTGCTGCGCAAACACCTGAGCGGAGGCAGGATAACCGAGATATTGCAGTATGATTTTGACCGCATAATCGAGATACATGTCCAGCGAGGGGAGGATAAAACAATCCTGCTCATCGAACTTTTCTCAAAAGGTAATATTATCCTGCTGGATGCTGAAAAACGGATAATCCTGCCATTAAAATCCATCAGTTTCAGGGACAGGAGAGTTGTGCGCGGAGAGACCTATGAACTTCCGCAGGCGCAGCTTTCCCCCATCACGGCAAAGCTCGATGAGTTAAAAGAGATTTTCTCGCAATCCGATTCGGACATTGTCAGGACAGTGGCAACACGTATGAATATGGGCGGGCAGTACGCTGAAGAGATCTGCCTGCGAGCGGGCATTGACAAAGGCACGCCGGCAAGGGAGATAAGCGATGCGATGCCTGTATTGAATGCGATACAAGAAGTTTTCAAGCCTCTAACTTCAGACCTTAAGTCTCATATCGTTTTCAAGGATGGAAAAGCGATAGACGTGCTTCCACTTCCACTATCTCAATACGAAAAGCATGAAAAGAAATATTTCAACACTTTCAACGAGGCGCTGGATGAATATTTCGGTGCTGTAACAGGAAGAAAAGCGGCAGAAGCAAAAGAAGTTCCAGGAGAGAAGAAGCCTGAGAAACCCGGATTGTATGAGTACCGCATGCAAAAACAGATGCTTGCACTTGGGAAATTCAAGGATGAAGAAGAGAAACTGGTACACAGGGGCGAGCTTATCTACGCACATTATCAGATATGTGATGGGATTTTGAAAGCCGTCAAAAGCGCCAGGGATAAAGGGTATTCATGGGATGAGATCGGGAACATCCTGAAAAATTCAGATATGCCCGAAGCCAGAGCGATAAAATCCATCAATCCTGTAAAAGGAACCATCAATGTTGCTCTTGACGGAGAAGAAGTAGAACTGGATATCAAACTAACGGTAAACCAGAATTCCCAGGTGCATTACGACAAATCCAAAAAACTCTCCTCAAAGATAAAAGGCGCACTTTCCGCGATAGAGGAAACAAAGAAATTATCCGGAAAAAAAGAAGCTCCAGAGATCAGAAGGAAGACGGAAAAACCCAGACAGAAGTGGTTTGAGCAGTTCAGGTGGTTCATCTCCTCTGATGGGTTCCTCGTTATCGGAGGGCGGGATGCGCAGAGCAACGAAGATATCGTGAAAAAATACCTTGAGAAAAGGGATATTTTCTTCCACGCCCACGTCTCAGGTTCGCCAGCGGTCCTGGTAAAAACAGAGGGAAAAGAAGTTCCCGATACAACGCTTCTTGAAGCTGCGCAGTTCACGGTCTCCTATTCAGGTATATGGAAATCGGGACAGGCAAGCGGTGATGCCTACTGGGTGCTTCCAGAGCAGGTCTCAAAGACACCGGAATCCGGAGAGTATGTTGCAAAAGGGGCTTTCGTGATAAGGGGGAAGCGCAATTATTTTAAAGACGTTATCCTGGGAGCTTCTCTGGGTATAATTTTCAATGAGGAGAAAAGGCTGATAGGAGGGCCTTTGAGCGCGGTGAAGAAAAGGGCAGAGCTTATTATCGAGATAGAGCCAGGAGAATTCAACCAGAACGACCTTTCAAAGAAGATATACCGTATGCTCTACGAGAAATTCGAGGATAAGAAACTCATCAAGACCATCGCCTCGCCAGACAGGATAGCGATGTTCCTGCCGCCGGGCGGGTCGAGGATGAAGGAGTGACTACATTTTTTGAGCTGAACTTTCAGCTTCCATATCGTACTCATCGAATATCTCCCCCACCAGTTCCTCCAATATATCCTCGATAGAGACAAGTCCGATAACCTTCATATCATTGTCTACCACTACTGAGATATTCATTTTCTTTTGCTGCAATTCTTTCAGTATCAAAGATATCTCCTTTCCTGCTTTCACCACCAGGAGTGGGCGCAGGATCTGGTATACTTTTAACCTGGCGAGATCAATATCCCTGAATTTAAGAAGATCTTTTGCATAAATCATTCCTACGATGTTATCAAAATTCTTTTTATAGACAGGTAACCTGGAATGCCCAGACTGATTAATTTCTGCAAGCGCGGCTTCGAGCGTTTCAGATTCTTCTATGGATACGATCTTATCTCTCGGGGTCATAACCCCGTGCGCCTTTTCATCAGTAAAATCAAAAACCTTACTTATTATTTCCCTCTCGTGTTTTGCGATTGTCCCCTCTTTTTCACCCACCTTCAGCATCATTTCAATTAATTCCTCAGTAACGAAAGGATGCCTTACACGTTCCCTCCCTCCCAGGAGTAGAATCATGGAATTTACGATCGTTGTAATGAACCAGACAACAGGTCTTAGGATATTGATTATCGCCACAATGGGATTAGCGACATGCATAGCTATGTATTCAGAGTTCCTGGAAGCCAGGGTTTTTGGGAAAACCTCACCGAAAACAAGGATGAACAGGGTCATCACGCCGGTCGCTATCGCGATACCTGACCCTCCAAAAGTGCGCAGCGCCGCATCTGTAGCCAGTACCGCTGCGCTTATATTTACGATATTATTCCCTATCAGTATTGCAGCAAGGAAGAGTTCCGGGTTTTCAAGCAGTTTGACCAACACTTTTGCATTCTTATTCCCGGTTTCAGCCAGGTGCCTGATACGTATTTTATTCACCGAGAGAAGTGCGGTCTCTGAAAGTGAAAAAAAAGCAGATAATACAATCAGTACGGATATTATTATTATTTCAACTGCAATCCACGAATCCATCGGATTTAATCATAGCTATAATATCGGTATCGCTTAAAAATTTAATGGAATGAGTCACTGAAACTTAAATATAAAGGTAAAACTTATCAGTGCTCATGCTCGTACTCGCGGAATTTGAATTTGATTTCGGAAGAAACGCCAGGATAATCTATGAATCACTGCTCCCGGAGCTGGGGGAGGATTATCAGCGCACAAGATCAACTCTCAGGCTGGAGGGCAACGCACTTTTTCTGAATGTGGAAGCCAGTGACATTGTATCGATGCGTGCGGCCCTGAATGGATGGCTTCGATTGATAAAGATCTCCTTTGAGATGGGTTCTATCGCGAATGCACAAATTATAAATTGAGGCTTGGCAATACTACACCCAGATATAGGTGAAAAAAATGAGTCAGGAATTACCCCCACAAATTAAGAACCAGCTTGCACAGATGCAGCAAATTCAGCAGCAGGCGCAGGCAATCGCAGTTCAGAAAAATCAGGTAGAGATCACATTGAAAGAGACTGAACTCGCGCTTGAGGAACTTGAAAAACTTGATTCTGATGCTGTTGTGTACAGGGCGATAGGAGATCTTTTGATCAAATCTGAACGTGATAAGACAAAAGATTATCTCAAGGAAAAAAAGGACACACTTGACCTTCGAATGCAGACCCTCGCACGCCAGGAAGAACGCGCACAGAAGAGATTCCAGCAATTGCAGGAGCAACTCAAACAGGCTATCGGTACCCCGGTTGCCCAGTGATCATGGAGATAGACGAATCAGAATTCTATAGCCAGCTGCTGGATTACCATAATATACTTTACCTGTGCCACCGCAATGCAGACCCTGATGCGCTTGGAAGTGCATTTGCATTAAAAGAAGCAATTGGAGGCACGATAGGTGTCATAGACGGATGCGACAGGGTAGCATCTGTTATCGCCAGGCAACTTGGTATCGAATACGTCACAAATCCTGCGGATGATTATGACATGGTTGTGGTAGTGGACACATCTACCCTTGCCCAGTTGAATGGCTTTCAGTTAAAGAAATATGCGGTTATAGATCATCACGCTACCACTTCATTGAATGAGAATGCTGCGTTTTGCCTTCACAGGAACAAGAGCTCGACTGCGGAAATTGTCCTTGAAGTTTTAAACAAAATGGGAGCTCCGATAATGCGGCGCGCGGCATTTGCGCTTATTTCGGGTATTATAACCGATACCGGGAATTTCAAGCATGCATCGGCGGATTCCTTTAAGGCAGTTGCCGCCCTTATAGAATTAAGTGGCATCGAGTACAGCGAGGTGATGGATGCCCTGTCATCTCTCCCGCAGGATATTTCAATGCGTATCGCTTTCTTAAAAGCTGCCCAGCGCACGTCGATCGAGAGGGTGAATGAATATATTATCGTTACTTCTCAAGTGAGTTCCTTTGGGGGGGCAGCGGCCTCGAATCTGATCTCTATCGGAGCGGATGTGGCTTTTGTGGCATCAAAGGAGGACAATCTCGTCAAAGTGAGCGCGAGGGCAAGAAAATTTGCCATAAATGCAGGCGTCAATCTTGCAAGATTGATGGAAGAGATAAGCGTTAAATTCAACGGTACGGGGGGAGGGCATGAAGGTGCAGCAGGTATGGATGTCTTTGGCGACCCTGAACAGATACTTGCAGGCTGCAAAGAATATGTCAAGAAATCGCTTTCAGACCACCAAACGCATGTGCAAGAATTAAATCTTGTCCCTTCCTCTTAAAAGCTGGTTTATTGCCGCCACGAGAGCCTCGACGGACGCCATGACTATATCTTCGTTCGTGGCACGCGCAGATACCACTCTGCCTTTTTCATCCTCAACCCCGATTATTACCTCGGCAAGGGCATCAGAGCCGCCCGATATCGCCTCGATCCTGAAATCGCGGAGTTTGACCTTGTAATCACCGAGGATGCTTGTTACGGTATTCAGTGCCGCATCCACTGGCCCTACGCCGATATTTGCACCAATGCGCTCTTTTCCATTAACGATGGCTTTTACAGTCGCCGTCGGGGTAATGATATTCCCGGTCATAACGGATACTTCTTTCAGGACTATAGCCTGCTCGCCTTTTGAAGTTGTACCTATGATCGATTCTGCTATGGCATGGAGGTCGGCATCGGTCACTCGCTTGCCCTTATCGCCAATATCTTTTATTCTCTTCAAAATGTCGTTTAGCTGCTCTTCGGTAGGATGAAGGCCTGCACTTTCAAGCGATTGTTTTACTGCATGCTTTCCAGCATGCTTCCCGAGCACGATGCGGCGGCGGTGCCCCACCATCTCAGGGGTCATTACCCCTGGCTCGAAGGTGTCAGATCTCACGAGCACCCCGTGCGTGTGTATGCCCGATTCGTGGGCGAAAGCATTTTCCCCAACGATTGGCATTGTGGGCGGCATTCTTACCTCGGTCAGCCTCTCGACCAGATGTGATGTCTCGACAATATACTGGGTATTGATATTGGTCTTCGCGCCGTACAGGGAATGCAGTCCCATGACGGTCTCGGCAAGGTCTGCGTTGCCTGCACGCTCGCCCAGGCCGTTAATTGTGACCTGCACCTGACTTGCCCCCGCCTCGACTGCGGCAAGGCTGTTCGCCACCGCAAGCCCGAAGTCATTATGGCAGTGCACATCGATGGGAATTTTCACGTTCGCAGCGACCTCGCTTATGAGCTTATACATGGCAGAAGGCACAGCTATGCCAACGGTATCAGGCACGTTTATGATATCGCAGTGCGCGGCTTCCACGCCTTTATAAATGCTTATGAGGTAATCCATATCAGTCCTCGTTGCATCCATGGCAGAGAACATACACTTTACGCCGTGGTCTTTGATGTATTCAACAGCGTCTATCGCCATCTTATACACTTCGTCCCTGCTCTTTTTGATAGTGCTTATGCGCTGAACATCGGATGTGGAGACAAAGGTATGTATCATGTCAACGCCGCAGTCAAGGCATGCGTCTACATCGGATTTTATTACCCTTGAAAGCCCACATATCTGTAAATTGAGGCCTGCATCGACTATTTTCTTTACTCCTGCCTTTTCCCCCTCCGAAGACATGGGGAAACCAGCCTCGATGATATCCACGCCCAATTTATCAAGCTGCCCTGCAATGAGAAGTTTTTCCTCAGAGGTTAGCGATACGCCGGGGGTCTGTTCCCCATCCCGGAGCGTGGTATCAAAAATGCTTATTTTCTTGTTCTGAAGCGATTCAATTACGTAAAAGACGATCCCTTCTATTTGTCATAGTATATCTTGCCTGAATTGCGGTTGATGATATAAAAACTTATGTCACAAGTGTCACACTACCCGATTTGTAGGAAAACATATTTCATGACATCAAATATTGAAAAGTAAAATCAACAAGTGCAGTTAGAATTCAGTAGAATAACCTTAACTTGTAAAATATTATAGAGCAAAAAGAATTTAACAAACCTTAACTATATTAGCATCAGCATGTCTGCTATTAACAACTCTGCATCAGATTGTTAACATCCTTTGAGGTAAGATAAAAATGGTGGAAAGTATGAATCGCCTATGCTCACCGAAAAACTTTGTAACATCGTATTATTTCCTGAAGCGCGGACAAAACTTCCTCAAATATACGGTGATAAAAATTGATAAATAACGTAAGACCAGGAAGCAATATTAAAAGTTTCAACTGGCTGGAGCCTGTTGAGATTAAACTTATCGAGGATACAGGGGAATATGTGCACATTGTTGGCGCAACAACTCTTTCAAGAGAGCATATTGATCAAATAATTCCTGCTGAGAAGTTTTCAAGAATTTTAATTGAAGGAATAAATTCTGCGTTTTCTGCAGAGTCTTGGAAAGTCTTTCTGGCAGGAAGGGAAAGGTTGAGAGAGGAAATAAGAAGAGAAACGGTACAGACGAGGCTGGGCGGATGAAGACATTAGAAGAGATAAAAAAAATCCTTAAAACGCACAAAGGAAAACTGAAAGAAAGATTTGGGGTAAATGAGATCGGGATATTTGGTTCAATCGTGAGGGGTGAACAAAAAGAAATCAGTGATGTAGATATTCTTGTTGAGTTTGAAAAGCCGATTGGCTGGGATGTTGTTGACTTGGCTGAATACCTTGAAGCAATTTTAGGTATTAAAGTCGATCTTGTATTGAAAGGTGGAGTTATAAGAAAAACTGCCCTCTGGAATTACATAAAAAAGGAATTAGTGCATGTCTAAACGAGATTATAAATTGTTTTTATCTGATATTCTGGAAAGTATACGTAGAATCGAAACCTATACATCCGGTTTAACATTTGAAGATTTTGAAAAAAATACCATAGTATCGGATGCAGTGGTAAGAAATCTTGAAATAATAGCGGAGGCTATAAAAAATATTCCTCCTGAAATAACTGAAAAATACACACAAATCCCATGGAAGAAGGTAATAGGTTTCAGGAACATTGTCATCCATGCATATTTTACTGTGGATTTGAAAAATGTATGGTATATCGTTAAAGAACAATTGCCAGAGCTTAAAATCCTAATTGAAAAAATAATAAAAGAAGGAGGAAAATGAAACCATTCCATACAGTTGCTATCCTTAATGATGATGTGACAATGAGAGAAATCGAAGAGGGATTGCAGGATATTAAAGCAGGTAGAGTCATCAGATTCGGGGATTTCTTAAAGAAACATGGGTATGAAATTGAATAATACGCCGCATCCGCTGCTAAGGCAAAGGCGCTGTTCTATCAATTTCTGAGCGTCTCGGGAATAATTTTTTTATTTATCAAACGATTTGCAATAATCTCAGGATATGAACAAGAATATTTATGCAACATAGCCTATAATATAGGATTGTCCAAAAGCAAAAGTTACAATATGAATAAAGAATTGACCGGTAAAGACTGGAAGGCCTTTGCAAACTGGGAAAGGAATTACAAGAAAAAGTTTCTCAAAACTCTCTCAGTAGATTCAGCCTTTGAAATCTTTTCTGAACTGTGGGAAGCGCATACCAAATTCTCGGCAAAAGAGATGGAAAAATTCAGAAAAAGAAGAATGGAAGAGCTTGTGATGGTTCGAAAATCCTTTGATATAATCCAAAAAAGGTTGCATGCATGAATAAATTGGAAGAGGCCTTAAAAGACATACAAGACTTCTTACATACTCAAAATATACCTTATATGGTCATAGGGGGCATAGGTAATCTTGTATGGGGCGAGCCGCGGCTTACTGTGGACATCGATATCACTGTCTATATCTCTAATGCACAGGAGCAGGATTTTATCAAAGAGGCAGGGTCGAGGTTCAAAATACTGGTTGAGAATCCAGAAGATTTTGTCAGAAAAACCAGGGTACTACCAATCGAGATCGTGAAGGGCGTAAAGGGGGATATTATTATGGCAGGACTTGATTATGAAAAGACGGCGATTGAAAGGGCGATTGAGGTTGAAATATCAAAAAATACCAGGGTCAGGGTATGCACTGCCGAGGACCTAATCATCCATAAAGTGATATCAGAAAGGGAAAAAGATTGGCAGGATGTTGAGGGAATCCTCTTAAGAAGAAGCGATCAGCTTGATAAAAATTACATTCTCAACTGGCTTTCACAATTTGCTTCCGCTCTTGATAAACCTGGCATTCAAAACCGTTTTGAAAAATTGTGGAAAGAGATAGTGGAAAGCGAAAAAAAATGAAAATGTACGAACATCATTCAGATAGTTATTGTCAATTTTTCACCTGTACCCGTACTCCCTTTTCGCCTTCATCAAATCCCCTATTTTCGTCGAGGTCAAAAGTTCGAACACTATCAGCAATAGAAAGAGATAAAAGAGATTTACAGCCGCCACGGAAGCACCTTTATCCAGGGCAATAACAGCAACGATAAGCGGCGCCGCAACTGTCCCGACGACCCCGGATAGATGCATGAGCGCCCTCTTTTTCCCCGGGGCTTTAAGATACGAGGAAAAATCGATCCGCAGCGTTGGCTCTATCCGCGCCGGGCCGTTCAGATAATAATGCGAGAACCTTATGCCTGCGAGTGCGCCCGTAATGTAATGCGAGAGCGAGTGAAGCGTTGCCATCAGCACAAGGGCGCTGATGTATAGCATCCAGTTTGAATTTATCTGGAAAGCCAGAACCAGGGTGGCAATCGTGAGAACGGCTTCGAGCAGGTTGCCAACCGGCACGCTGATGGTGAACGATACCGTTTCTTTGAACCTCTTCAGGCTTATGTTTTCTACGAGCACGAGCAATCCGTTGTCATTTATTCTTTCTCGTTTTATCTGGCTGATAATCTCCCGGAAGGCTTTTCCATCGTAATTCTTATCGAGCTTCCCAAGCCTTTCTCTTAATTCCCCATTCATACTACCTCGTCACAGTTATTACAATATCCTTATTCTCAAGCACTTTGCCATCGTTAATTACCTGCACACGGACAGGATATTTTATCTCTTTACCCGCAGCAAGTTCGGCCCTGAAATCCACTATCCTGAACCCTGAGTCCTCGCCCGGACGCAGGCTGCCTATGTCGTAGCTCTCGTTAATGAACCTGATATACTGCCTGTCAGAGGCGTTCATGTTAAAACGAACGAACGGGTGGATAGTGGTTTTTCCATTGTTGGTAACCCGTATCATGACCTTGGCAGCATCCCCGCTTTTCATTGTAAGTTCAGCAGGTTTGATATCAAAGACAATGTCCTTGATGGGAATCGTGCTCTCAGATAAGCATCCAGCAGAAAATATTGATGCAATCAGGATGAGAATAACAGCTATGTTAAGTCTCATATCCTCTTCTCAGGTGTTCGCAGTTCCCTGCGACTATCTTCTCAAGCTTGCCTTCACCGGTTTCCAGTATCAGTGCTCCTTCGTTATCCACCCCGATTGCTTCACCGTAAATAGTTTTTGTCTGGGTTGATATCTTGACCCATTCCCCTATGGTGGCTGACATATTCCGCCATTCTTCCAGAATGGATGAAAAATCATCTTTCTGGAATCTCTGATAGAGAGCCTCAAACTCTTCAAGTAACCTCTGAACGAATTCGACCCGGTTTATTTCATGCCCGAGTTCCCTTTTCAGGGATGTGGAGCTATCCCTGGCCTCTTCGGGGAACGTCTCTGTATCAATGTTGGCATCTATACCGATCCCGACCACACAGTAATCTATCAGGTCAATTTCAGCTTCGATCTCGGTAAGAATTCCGCATACTTTCTTTCCGTTTATTAGCACGTCATTGGGCCATTTTATTTTTGCAGGAAGCCCCAGGGCCCGGATTGCTTTCGCGACGGAAACACCAGCAAGTAGCGTGATCCTGGAAGCATACAAAGGCTGTATTCTGGGTTTGAGGATTATTGAAAGCCAGATGCCTCCCTCCGGAGATATCCATTTCCTTCCCAGACGCCCTCTCCCCCCGGTCTGGGATTCAGCGATCACCACAGTGCCTTCTTCAACGGACTTGGCTATCCCCCGGGCTATTATATTGGTGCTTTCGGTTTCCTTGAAATACTGGATATTTTTGCCGATCATGGCAGTCTTAAGACCAGCCCTGATCTCACCCGTTGTCAATTGGTCAGGTGAGGTTATGAGCGAATATCCCAGATTTGTTGAAGAGTCAATCATGTATCCTTCCTCCCTCAATGCCTGGATATGCTTCCAGATCGCAGCTCGTGAAACTGAAAGTTCATTGGCAAGTCGCTCACCCGAAATTCGTTCGCCTTTGCTTTTGATCAGCCTTTCAATTATCTTATCTTTTATCTTATCTTTTATATTCATTTCGCTCCCCCAGCTTTTGCGCTCTGCATATATGCACCAACAGCTGCAGTTATTGCAGCAACCTTCTTATCCTCAACACCCAGGGCGGAGGCAAGAGTAGCGCCCTTCTCTTTTTCAGCCTCTACTATCTTCTCTACCTCAGCAATGATATTGTGGTCTTCTATGAAATGCGTTGTCAGCTCACCACGCCTGAAATATTCGTTGTTCATCACGGCTTTGTGGAAAGGTATGTTGGTGGTCACCCCTACGATGATATATTCGTACAGAGCCCGTTTCATCCGCGCTATCGCCTCATCTCGGTTCCTCCCAAAAACCGTGAGTTTTGAGATCAGCGAGTCATAGAAGGGTGTTATGGTGTATCCTGTGTGGACGCCGCTATCTACTCTCACGCCCGGACCACCTGATGACCTGTATCTTCGCAGTTTTCCCGGGGCGGGTGTGAAGTTGTTAAGCGGGTCTTCTGCATTCAGGCGGCATTCGATCGCCCATCCGATCTGCCGTATATCATTCTGTTTATAGGTCAATTCCTCCCCCGCTGCGATCCTCAATTGCTCTTTTGCAAGGTCCACCCCGGTAACAACTTCAGTGATCGGGTGTTCTACCTGAAGCCGGGTGTTCATCTCGAGGAAATAGTAGTTCCCTTTGGAATACAGGAACTCTATGGTACCGGCATTGGTATAATTGACAGCCGCTGCCGCTTTTACAGCATCTGTTCCCATCTTTTCCCTTAGATCGGGGGTCATGATAGGGGATGGAGATTCTTCGATCAGCTTCTGGTGCCGCCGCTGGATAGAGCACTCCCGGTCGCCCACATGGATAATATTGCCGAATGAATCTGCAAGGATCTGGAATTCGATGTGGCGCGGTTCTTCCAGGTACTTTTCTATGAAGACCGTGGCATCCCCAAAAGCCGATTTTGCTACCGAGCGCGCTGACTCTATCATCTGGATTAGCTCGCTGCTTTTCCGGACCACTTTCATCCCGATGCCCCCGCCTCCTGCCGAGGCTTTCACGATCACAGGATAACCGATATCTTCGGCGGTTGCAAGAGCTTCATCAAAATCATTAATACCGTTCTTGCTTCCTGGTATTACAGGGATTCCCGCGGCTTTCATTGTTTTTTTTGCCGCGATCTTGCTGCCCACGCTCTCGATGACCTGGCCCGAAGGGCCAATGAATGTTATCCCCTCCCTCTCGCACCGCGAGGCGAATTGAGGGTTCTCGGCAAGAAAACCGTAACCTGGATGGATTCCCTCAGCCCCGGTCTTATGCGCAACATCAAGTATACTGTCCATATTCAGGTAGCTCTGGCTCGCCGGGGCAGGACCGATGTAGTATGCTTCATCTGCATATTTTGCAAAAAGGGCGTTCTTATCTACCTCTGAATAAACTGCTACTGTTTTTACATCAAGCTCCCTGCATGCGCGCATGACGCGGATTGCGATCTCACCCCGGTTTGCGATCAGTATTTTCCTGAACATATTCTACCCGATGATCAACAATGTATCTCCAGCGCTCACTGTGATGCCTTCTTTAACGAATATGTCTTTCACGGTGCCGGCATGGGGTGCATGGATGTTATTCTCCATCTTCATGGCTTCCAGGACCATCACTACATCTCCTTTGGCGACCGGATCTCCTTTCTTGACCTTTACTTTCAGGACCATTCCCTGCATGCTTGCGGTTACGGCGCCGTCCATGGTTTTGGGGCCTTCTGCGGCTGTTATCGACTTTACTGCAATCCCACCGCCCACGGATATGATCTTTACATTGAACTCATCGCCGTCCACTTCCACCCTGAATTCGGTTGGCATCGGGGCTCCTGCCTTCCCGTTATTCGGTTTTGGAGCTTCCAGAGTTTCCTCTTTAGCCTCGCCCCTCAGGAACTTTGGCGCTATTGCGGGATACAGGGCATAAGTCAGGATATCTTCTGGTTTCTTGACAATCCCAAGCGCATATGCTTCTTTTGTGACCTTCTCAAGTTCAGGCGGCAAAAGGTCTGCCGGGCGGCAGGTTATGGGCTTTTCATCCCCCAGTATTTTTGCGATGATCTCCTTGCTTATGGGTGCAGGCGTGCGTCCGTATAGGCCTTTGACATAATCCTTTACTTCTTTCGGCACGACTTTGTAGCGCTCTCCCATGAGCACGTTCAATACCGCTTGCGTACCTACGATCTGGCTTGTGGGTGTGACCAGCGGCGGGTAGCCCAGCTCTTCTCTCACCCTGGGCATCTCGGCAAGCACTGCATCGTACTTATCAAGGGCATTCTGCTCTTTCAACTGCGATACCAGATTGGAGAGCATCCCTCCAGGGATCTGGTACTTCAACACGTTCGTGTCTATTCTCTCTGAGATGGGGTCAAGGATCCCCCGGTATTTCTCTTTAAGTTCCTCAAAGTATTTCTTTATCTCTGTGAGAAGGAAGAGGTCAAGACCGGTATCGTATCTCGTTCCACGCAGCGCCGCCACAGTTGTTTCAGTCGGTGGCTGCGATGTGCCCCAGGCGAAAGGGGAGAAAGCCGTGTCCAGGATATCCACGCCAGCCTCGCAGGCAAAAAGATAGCTCATCGGTGCCATCCCGCTTGTGCAGTGGCTGTGCAGATCAACCGGGATACTAATCTCTTCTTTCAGTGCTGTAACGAGGTCAAAGGCATTCTGAGGCGAGATGAGACCTGCCATGTCCTTGATGCACAACGAATCGCAACCCATCTCCTCAAGCTCCTTTGCCATCTTGACATACAGCGGGATGGGATGGACTGGGCTTATGGTGTAGCACACAGTGCCCTGCACATGTGCACCCACGCGCTTTGCTGTCTTTATCGAAACTTCCATGTTCCTTATGTCATTGACCGCATCGAATATCCTGAAAATATCAATCCCGCTTTCCCCGGCATGCTCAACGAATTTTACAACAATGTCGTCGGAGTAATGCCTGTAACCCACGAGGTTCTGGCCGCGCAGCAGCATCTGGAGGGGTGTTTTCTTGATCGCTTTTTTGAGCGCCCGCAGCCTGTCCCACGGATCCTCGTTCAAATACCGTATAGATGAGTCGAAGGTGGCACCGCCCCATACCTCGAGCGAAAAGAAACCCGCCTCATCCATCTTCTCGGCTATAGGCAGCATATCCCTTGTTCTCATGCGGGTGGCGATAAGGGACTGGTGGGCATCTCTGAGAGTTGTGTCTGTGAGTTTTACCTGGGACATGATTTCTGTGGGCTTAATTGGCTTTGGTGTTATTTAATTTATGGTATTTTTCGGGGATTTTTAAAATTGCTAGTTTCCCCATTTTTTTGGTTTCTGGCTCTTGCGGAATAAAAGAAACCGCCTGCAGTTTGGGAGACTACCTGACCTCAAAACACCAGCAAAAACAACCATAACGGAATAAATGAAACCATTACACCATCGATCTCCCTCTCTTCCATTAGCGTTTTTGTCACAACATACGCATTTTTAACACTAAAATCCTGGCAAAAACTCAATATCCCCTTCAAATCCGAATCATCAATAGAAGACCTGTATTTTACTTCAATAGGAATTAATTCAGACCCATAACTCATAATAATATCTGTCTCGTTCTTTTTTTTGTCAAGCCAGTAGAATATCTTTCCCATAGGGTAACTGGAAACTTGCTTGAGGCAGTGCAGATATACACATGTCTCGGCATCAAAACCGATATCCTGGTGCCCACCTATGGAATTCTTAAGACCTAGATCGCAGAAATATATCTTTTTTTCCTTTCTCTCTGAAGCCTTTTTGCTTTTTGTATAAAAATCTGACAGATATATGAGATGCGAACGGGCGAGATGGAAAATATATTGTTTTGAGGTCTCCTTGTCCCCATCATTCTGTTTTGCGATTCCAAGGTAAC
Source organism: Candidatus Methanoperedens sp. (assembly GCA_027460535.1). Taxonomy (NCBI): domain Archaea; kingdom Methanobacteriati; phylum Methanobacteriota; class Methanomicrobia; order Methanosarcinales; family Candidatus Methanoperedentaceae; genus Candidatus Methanoperedens; species Candidatus Methanoperedens sp. Next base: position 45,792 of record JAPZAR010000011.1, on the reverse strand, counting down.
TGAAACGCTTACTTGAATGAGCGGATACGAACCTGAAAACGGATTCAAGGAGCAGCGGGTCGCGAATCCTGAAAATTCTTACAATATCCCTGTAGATCAGGAGGCTTGTATACTCCTCTGACAGTATTTTGAACCAGGTTTCCTCATTCTTTATATCGAACCATTCCGGGAATCCACCCACGTTCAGGTACTGCGATAGGAAACCAGCTATCTCGTTGATTTTCGGGGAAAGCTCATAATACATTTGTTTCAGCGATTTAAATTGAAGCGCAGCCTTTTGTATCTCTATGTTGTTGAACTGCAAGAACTCCCTGAATGTAAGAGGAAAAACATCAATAAAGCTTATTCTTCCTGCAAGGCTTTCTGATGAGTTCTTATAGATAAGACTGGAAGATGAGCCTGAAACAATGAATTTTGAAGAATATTTGAGGTCATAATATTTTTTCAAGAGCTGTTGCCATCCCCGGACATTTTGGATTTCATCAATGAACACATAGATTTTTATATCTTTCAGGGAAACCATATTATTCTGCTGACAGAAATCAAGTGCTTCCTCAAGGTTCGCTCTTCCAGGTTTCTCGAAGTCATCTGCATTTATGTAGAATATGTTTTTGGGGTCAGTACCATTGTCAAGAAGATGCCTGATTGATTGATAAATAAGCGTTGATTTGCCGCTTCTCCTTATACCAAGGATTGCAAGGAGCTTCTGATCTTTTAATCGCTCCGTTATCTGTCCAAGGTATTCCCTCCGGTTTATACCAATAAGCTCTTCAGGCACGCTTCCCGATGCCCACCATGGGTTTCTCTCGATGATGCTTCTTTCATACATAATTATTACTAGTATATTAGTAACAAGCTATATATTTTTAGCGGTTATGATAGTAATAAACTTTATCAAAACAAGCTAAAACCAATACAATTGATAATTTTAAATATGGATTCCAGGATGTTTTCATAAACAAATTGATAGACAGAATGGAACAGAACAAGGATATTTTTGTAAAAATTATGGATGATAAAGTTGTTGCCGATGTGGTAAAGGATTATATGCTGAAAAAAGTTTATAAAAGATTACATGAAGAGAATTTATGATGAGACTATTTTTTTAATGAACTCCTTTCCAGTTCACTTCCTCCAGCTAGTTCCCTCACAATCCCCTTTATCTCCTCCATCCCTGCTTCCGTCTTGAACGAAATTCCCGAAAAATGCGTTCTCGAAGCCTGAAAACCTCGTTCCTTCAAAGCCAGGATGAGTTCATCCGTTGGCATCGCAGTAATCCCGAGCGACTTGCAGATCTTGTGATAATCGTAATGCATCGGGACATCAAGCTCATCCCTGCATGATATGATCAGCTTTTCCGCATCATCAAACTCTCTCTTCCTGACCTCGCCCAGTACCTCTTCGCAAAAATCCTTCTCATGCAGCCTGCCGAGCCACAGAGGTCCTGCCAGCGATGTGGTGTGCCCGCACGCCGGGCATTCCTCTTTCATATGAACTGCCAGCCCGTGTTTCCACTCTCTTGCACCGCAGTTGAAACAGTGGGAAATGAAACCCATGTTGCCCAGGCACTCATCAGCATCTTTGATACCTTTTTTAACCCCGGCAAAGAGCCTGACATAATGCGCCGAGGCGTATGATAGCAAAGGTGTCATCGCTTTATCATATTTCGCAAGCGTTCGGGCAACAGCACCCATAAGTATCCTGATCCCCATCTCAGGATAATATTCGGTCTTCAGAGGCACGGCAGCATAATTCCTGATACCAGCTTTCTTGTGCGCGCCGCAAAGGGGCGCGGTATCGGTTGCCGTGATGCAGAGCAAGCGCTTCGTTGAGAAGCATGCCGCGTCCAGGAACGGCGCTGGGGTGCCGAATGGGTCAAGGTCGATTATGTCGAAGCTATTGTCCAGCATCATCACGTTGGCATTCCTCTTGATCGCGGTGCAGTTCGTCAGGCTATTCAGTTCTATATTTTTCTTTATGAGGTCGAAGGAGGTCTCGTCCCAGTCGCTCATCGTGGCTCTGAGGCCGACCTCCCTGGCAATGCGAAGGCCGCGGATGCCTGAGGCTGATAATGCATCAAGATAGGTATATTCGGGATTATTTTTTGAAAAACATGCGATCGCTGCAACTGCAATATCCCGGTTCATCCGCATGGCGGGATTATAGAATACCGCAACAGAAGATGGAGGGAAGCTTGCGTTCTCATCCGGGATGGGAACCTCTACGATTGTTGTGCCTTCAGTGATGATTTTCGTGAGCATCGCGGAGCCCTATTAACGGGGATTGTTTTTAAAGTATCTGTTAATGAGATTCGTTAAATCTGCCCGCTATCTCCGAAACCAGCCTTTCCCTGTTCTCCGGTGTTACGGTATAAATCGTAAATTCCTTCCGTATCCTCTCCGCGACCGGATGGCTGGATTTCTGGTGAAGCACAACCAGCATATTTTTATTGGAATCAAGCGCTTCCTCCACGGTTTTTATAAATTCCGAGGACTTGAACTCCATAGGCGCTATCTCATCGATAACGATCAAATCTGAATTCATGGCATTTTTGATAGCAGCAACTCCGATGCTGTTCAGATCCTCGATATTGACATGGTAACTGCCAACGCGCGGCCCTGTACCTTTCTTATGGGCAAGTATACCCTGCTTTCCGGTGGTGATATCCCTTATTTCGAATCCCACGCGGGCGCCATTTTCCCTGATGTCGGCGCTCGTCATGCCGCCGTAGGTGCAGGTGAGTTTCTTCAGAACGTTGCGGCAGACCGTGGATTTTCCTGTGCCTGGGCTTCCAGTTATTGCGATTCGGAGCATAATATAAAATATTAATGCAAAGACTTAAAGCCATAAGAAGATTAAACGAAATTATCATTATGAACTTCCAGATTCTCGATGCGGATTACACATACAGCGACGGCAAACCTGTGGTGAGACTCTATGGAAGGGACGAATCCGGAAACAGCGTCTGCTGCTCGGTACTCGATTTTGAACCGTATTTTTATGCAAAGGCCGAACCTGAAATGGTCGTGATCCTTCAGGAGAAGTTCAAGGAACACATAAAAAAGATCGAACCAGTCCAACGGTTTGAACCTATCGGATATTTCAAGAATCCGGTCAACATGCTCAAGATAACCCTCTTTGACCCCAAAGGCGTTCCAATTATCAGGGATGATGTCAGGAACATGGTGGGTGATGTGTATGAGACGGATATACTTTTCAGGAACAGGTATATGGTGGACAACGGGCTTGGCGGGATGGGATGGGCAAGGGCTGAAGCATGTGGTAATTCAAAAGACAATGGCGTTCTTAGCAGTATTAAAATAACATCAAGAAAAGTCGAGCCTTTGGAAATCCTGCGAAATGCGCCGCTGCGGCATCTTGCTTATGATATCGAGTGCCTGCCTTTGGATGGCGCGATGCCTGTGCCTGAAACCTCTCCTATTATCCTGATGAGTCTTGCATTTGAGCCTGATTTTAACGGTAAAAAGACTCTTGTCCTTGTGGGAAAGAAAGCGCGCATGGTTGGGGACGTGGAGGGCTGCGCAAGTGAAGAGGCAATGATGAGGCGGTTTTTCGAGATTGTCAGGGAGTACGACCCCGATATCCTTGTGGGCTATAACTCCAACAGTTTCGATATTCCCTACATCGTTGAAAGGATAAAGACACTCAACATGAAAGGCGCCAGGATAGACCCTCTCATGGGCAGGGACGGGAGGTCTGTATATTTTAAGAGATTCGGCAACACCACGCGTGTAAGCGTGATGGGGCGGATTGTCATGGATGTGCTTCCCCTGCTTCGAAAGGAATTCTCCCTTAAGCAGTACACGCTCAGGAACGCGGCAAAAGAACTGCTCGGCCTTGAGAAACTTGACATACCTTTCCTTGAGATGGAAGACTACTGGAAAGATGACGGGGAGAAACTCTCGAAATTCATCGAGTATGCCAGGCGCGACTCCGAGCTTGCCCTCGCGTTCCTTTTAAAACTCCGTCTTATCGATAAGTATATTGCTCTTGCCAGGGCGAGCGGGACTCTGCTCCAGGATATTCTTGACGGGGGGCAGACCCAGATGGTGGAGAATATCATTCTCCGCGAATACATGAAGCACAACCGCGTTCTTCCTGCAAGACCTACGGGCGAGATGTCGGATGGGAGGTTCGATGAAGGCGAGGAACTGGCAGGGGGTGAAGTTCTGCCCCCGAAGAAAGGGCTGCTTGAAAATATCGTGATACTTGATTACAAATCTCTTTACCCGACTATAATGATGGCTCACAACCTGTGCTATACCACCGAGGTGGTGGATGAGAGACCGGATGAGGTGGTCAAGGCACCATCAGGCGGTGTATTTGTTTCGCAGAAAATTGCAAAGGGTATCGTGCCAGCTATACTTGAGGAGCTTCTTAACAGGAGGCAGGCCACCCGGGAAAAAATGAAGACAGCAAGTGAAGAAGATGCACGCGTGCTGGATGCCACCCAGCAGGCGCTCAAGATCCTTCTTAACAGTTTCTACGGGTATTCTGGATATGCGAGGGCGCGGCTTTACAGTTTGACCCTTGCAAGCGCTGTCACAAGTTTCGGGCGCGAGAACATCCTGCGGACAAAAAGCCTTATCGAGAATGAGATAAAGGAAATAATCCTGACTGACGGAGGCGCTTTTACAAAGGTTGAAGCAAAAGTGGGGAAGAGAATTTGTTTGTCGGTGGTTTACGGGGATACTGACAGCGTGTTTGTAAATCTCCTGGATAAAGAGATCACGCTTGATGATGCAGAACTCGTCGGACGAAAGATCGCTAAGATCGTGACATCATCACTCCAGAAACCAATGGAGCTTGTTTTTGATTCGTTCGGAAGGCGCGCTATATTTATAGCCAAGAAGCGATACGCAGTGCTGGTGTGGGAGAAATCCAACGGCGTAATGAAGGAGAAGCTCAGGGTTAAAGGCATGGAGACTGTTAGGCGGGACTGGTGCGAGCTTACTACGAAGACCGTGGAAAAAGTGCTTGAACTTGTGTTGAAGGAAGGGAAAGTGGATGATGCAGTAGAACTTGTGAAAGGCACGATAAACAGCATAAGAACAATAGATGCAAGAAAGGACAGCAAGCTGTTCGAGGACCTGATATTAACAAGGCAGTACACCAAAAAAGTCGAGAGCTATAAGAACAGGCAGCCGCACATAACTGTTATAGAGAAATCAAGAAAAAGAGGAATAATCGCAAACGTGGGGGATAGGATTCCTTTTGTCATAATTGCAGGAAAAGGACTGTTCGTGGACAGGGCAGAAGATCCTGATTACGCAAGGGAGAAAAATCTACCTCTGGATGTTGATTACTATATCAATAAACAGATACTTCCTCCTGTCGCGCGCATATTATCTGATTTCGGCGTGAAGGGGGAAATGTTAAGATGGATGGGGGAAAAGAAGGTTCAAACTGAAACGAAACAGAGGCAATTGTTCGAATTTTAGGAGCATAAAGATTGAAGACCCATCCGAGATGCGCGCCGTGTTTATTGTCAAGAGTGCAGTTCGAGGCAGAGCTTTCCACAAAGGACATAGCCATGCAGAAAAAAGCTGTGCTTGCCGGGATAGAAGTGCTGAGGAAATGCCTGGCGGATGGAGCGCCTGCCACACACCTGTCCACGAAGATACACAGGGAGGCTTACAGGGTGCTTGGGGACATAGACCCGTACAGGGAGAAAAAAAGGCAAAGCAATGAGGCTGCAAAAAAGCTTTTCCCTTTTGCGAGAGATTTTGTTGCGGAAAAGGATTCGTTCAGGCGCGCGGTGCTTGCGTCGATCGTAGGCAACTCATTTGATTTCGGGGTTCTTGGGTTCGATGCGGATAAGGAAATAGCAAAGGAAACCATGCTCAGGCAATTTGAGTCCGGTCTCGATGTGGATGACACAGAGAAGATGAAATCGCTGCTGGAAAACGTGGTATATCTTGCGGATAACTGCGGTGAGATAATATTCGATGCCCTGTTATTTGAGGAAATTAAAAAGCTCGGAGGCAGGATAACCCTGGTTGTCAGGGGCGCACCCATACTCAATGATGTAACGATGAAAGAGGCAAGAGAACTCGGTCTTGACAGGAAGGTGAACAGGGTGCTCACAACAGGTTCAAATGCTATTGGTTTATGTCTCAGGGAAGCCCCTGAAGAGCTTGTGATAGCACTTAGGGAAGCGTCGCTTATCATCAGCAAGGGTATGGCGAACTACGAGACAATGTCCGAGTATGATTTCAGGCCGATCGCATATCTTCTGAAAACCAAATGCGAGACGGTGGCAGAGGCGCTTGGACTTTCCAGGAATATGAATGTGGCGAGAGTGGAAGAAAAACAACACATCTCTGAATAATTTCAAAACTAATTTTTATAAATATATTTCATCGTGGTGTGCGAAATCCAGAAATTCTACCAATCGCTCTTCTTCATTTACGGTGAAGGTCAGAACATAAGGGTCAAAATGCACGCGCCGGATGTTTTTCATGCCGTATTTCAGAGGCTTGTAATGGGTAGGATGTTCTACGATTTCAGAAATCTTCTTTTGAATACGCATAAATAGTAACGTGTCCTTCTTTTTTAGCTTCTTTAATTTCTTTGTAAGCTCGGGCTTTATCTCGATAGAATAAGATGTTGATTGTTGTTTATTTTTATTCATATCTTGATAACGCCTCTAAATTATTTTTTAGTCCACAACCTCAATGGGGGAAGGTTTATTTTTCATGCCTCATGCATATAAATGTAGTGTGTTTATATAAAGCCTTGCGATATCGTTTATAGGTAAATGATGTCATATTATATTTTTATATAATTAAAAACACGACAAAAAAGACAAAAAACATTATCCAACCAATGGTTGACAATCTTTTAGAAACGGTGTCATTTTGACTATTTTATTAAGATTTAATGAGTTAAGTCTAATTTTATACTTTATAAAATCGCCCAAAAATTCTTTCCTAAAGCCATTATTTTTCTTCAGAGAAGTATCTTTCAAATTCTTCGGCGCTCTTGAATCTTACGCCCTTCTGTTTCTGAATTTTTTCCAATTTCTTAAGATATTGTGGGTTTACTTCTCTGTGAATATCCTGATCAATTTCATTAATGACAATCTCTAATCTATTCATCTGTTCCTTTAGAGACGCAACATCATCCGCCATTCTTCTGATAAGTTCAGCTTCAGCCATTTATATCCAAGTATAATTGCTTTTAGTAACATATAAAACTTTAGTGCAAATAGAGGAGATTTTACACACCCATCGCATTCGCAATCGGCGCCAGCGGTTTTACCATGCCCGATGCGCCGACTTTTGCATCCCTGGGATAGAGTTATCAAAGTATCAATTCTCCAAGTTCTTTCTTGATACCTTCTATTTCATCGGGATTCGGTTTTCTTGGAAAATTGTACATCTTCGAAAAAGTTTCGTTCGCCATCGGCCGGTTGCAATCAGGACATCCTGATGTCTGAAAAGCCCTTCCGTCTTCGATAAGCTCAATGATCAAATCCCTTGTCGCACCAAAGTCACACAGTTCACCGTTTGAAAACCTCATTTCCGAATATTCCCCCTCCACTATCAGGTGTCGGGCCAGCTGCACAGTGCGATAATGCTTCATCGAATTAGATTTTTCATAGAGTCTTAACTGTGCTCCTGGAACATACGTATAGGAGAAAAGTGCGGGACATATATTACTCTTCCATAATTCCCGGATGATCCGGACAGCTTCCTCATCGCTTTCCCCTAGCCCGATAATAAGATGCGTCCCGACCTTGTTGAATAGGCGGGCTGCCCTTTTCATACCGTCCAGATGTTCATCCCATGAGTAAGGCCCACCTGCTTCATTTCCTTTTATTTTACCGAACAACTCAGGCGTGCAGGCATCAAGTGGTATCACAAGTTCTCCCACCCCGATTTGTATTAACTCCAAGTATTTCCGATCACTGAGGGGAAAAACAGAAAGCGATATTGGTATCTTGCTTTCTGCCCTGATGCTCTTGATCAAATAGACCGTATCCAGCCACCATTTATCATATAGCGCGGTCTGTATACAGGCGCGGGCAAGATAGCCACGATCAAACGCGATTTTCAACCTCGAAACCACAGCATCGAGGTCAACTGGTACGTACAGGCCCCTGGCTATATGGATCAGATCAGCGCTTGCGCCGGAAGCCTGGGCGCAGAATTGGCAATTTGCCTTGCAGCGTTTTTCAGTGTAGATCTGGAGATACGCAGTCGTTGGGGGCGTATCCATCTGCACAAGTTCAAGCCCGAGAACTCCTAAGGTTCCCATTGATGCCCTGACTTTCCTCATCAGCAACTATTTGTGAAACCAATGTATATTTAGTATTGTGCTTGTCGGCTTGATAGCGGATGTTCATTCCAATGCAGTCGCATTAAAAGCCGTGCTTTCAGCCCTCGATGATATGGGCGTAGAAAAGATATTGCATGCTGGCGATGTCATTGGCTATAATCCATACCCAAATGAGACAATCGAATTATTCAAAAAGAAAAATATAATTTCCATTCTCGGGAACCATGACAGAGCATTGATTACGGGTGATACTTCCGGATTCAATCCATATGCTGCTATAGCTCTTATTTGGACTGCAGATGTCATATATTCCGATAATTTCTGTTACATTCAGTCACTAAGAAATGTGGAATTCGTTTCTCCAGGAGGAAGCAGAATATCCATTGTGCATGGAAGCCCGACGGACTTCGATGAATATATTTATCCGGAAAACGCAAATCCTGAGCTTCTTTCAAATTTAGATTGCGATGTTCTGGTTTTGGGTCATACTCATGTCCAGTTTAAAAAAGAATATCCTTCGGGGATGGTCATAAACCCGGGTTCAGTAGGCCAGCCGAGGGATGAAAATCCAGATGCAGCATTCGCTATTTTAGATACGGATTCTGGAAAAGCGCACCTGCACAGGACGAGTTATGACATCGAAAAAGTGATTGGTGATATCATTTCAACGCCTCTTCCCCAAGTGCTTGGTCTCCGGCTCAGGCTTGGCCTCTAGCATGAACTGTGCTTAATTGCCTTTGTGGGGCATGCGTCCACACAAGCACAGCATTCAATGCAATCATCCACGCGGTTCGCATGGGCCTTGCCTTCTGTGAGGTCATAGACATTGGTCGGGCACACGTTCACGCACTCCCCAGCCCCGATACATTTGTCCTCATCCACTTCGATCGAGAAACCCGCTTTACTTGAATATTTTTTAACTACCATGATTTTTTCTCTCCTAATCGGTTAGTGTTATTATTGAAAATTAAAGGTTTTGGTTAAAGATAATATATGGTTGGGTGGGAGAAGATAGCACATGGTGGCGTAGATATGCTTCAATATAAGATCAACTTTAATAATATCGAATGGGAATCTCCAATAGAAGGAGTGAAATATAAAAAATATAATCATAACAACAAACAAATGCGGCTTATAGAATATACAAAAGAAATGCCGCCACACTGGTGCGAAAAAGGTCACTATGGTATGATCCTTGAAGGCGAAATGGAAATTGAATATCCTAATGGAAAAATAATATACAAAAAAGGAGACGGTGTATTTATCCCGGATGGGGCAGAGCATAAACATAAAGGCAGGGTCATAACGGAATCTGTGAAAGTGATTTTCATTGAGGATGTTTAACAACTGTGTAGGGCTGAATAACGCTTTGAATCTGACTTTCATAGAATTGTGAAAAATATATATCGACAAAAGCAAAGAAAAGAATAACTATGGCAGATATGCATCCGAGTAAACCGTTTTTTAACGATATAAGAGCAATTCTTCAACAGGCAAGGCTGAAGGCATATACTGCCGTGAACTTGTTATGGTAGAGGCGTACTGGCGGATCGACAAACGGATAGTTGATGAAGAGCAGCATGGAGAAGCCCGCGCAGAATATGGCAAACAGCTTATCAAGGAACTTTCAAAACAACTCTCTGCTGAATTTGGACGGGGTTCACAGAAGTAAACATCTGGAATTTCAGGCAGTTTTATCTCACCATTCCCTGGAAGTGAAATTCTCTACACACTGCGTAGAGAATTAACATGGAGCCATTACCGCCTGATTTCAGAACAAAAAAGATTAGACGGAATAAGGATGGCAGGAAATGAGTGAGTGGAACGAATTCACGAGATCCGTGCAAGCGAAAGCGGGGGAAAGCCCATGTATATGGGGGATTGGAGCAGGAAACTCGATGGCTTTTCTCAGGTTCTATGGGATGATATTTTACAAAATTCAGTCGGGGGATCGCATGAAGTTTCGGTGGCACTGGCTTATGCCATATTCAGGAGACTACGTGGTAATAAAAAATTCAAAAACAACAAAGATATATACTGATGAAGCAATTTTTAGCCACAAAAACCAAAATAAAACTAAATAACTATGGCCGAATTTTTAGACACACAAGGAGTTTCCTACTACTTAAAGAAACTCATCAACAACTCAAATGACAAGTTGTATTTAATCAGTCCATATTTGCAATTGAACAATCAACTTAAATTGTCTTTAGAGGACAGACATAAATTTTCCATAGACATAATTATTATTTACGGAAAAGTAACAGACATAAATCCGGACGACAGCGCTTGGTTACAATCCATGCCTGGAATCAAGCTGATGTTTCACAAAGACCTTCATGCTAAATGTTATTTCAATGAAAAAGAAGCGATAATTACCTCAATGAACTTGTATATGTTTTCACAGCAGAACAATGTTGAAATGGGAATTTATATTTCAAAGGAAAAAGATGAAGACCTTTACAATCAAGTTGCGAAAGAAGTTGACAGAATAAAAAGGGGTAGTGAACACAGAACAATCTCCGTTCAAAAGGTTGAGAATAAAAAACCAGAAACAACTAAACAACAATCATTTCCAAAAGCTGAAAATAGAAAACACAATAACAAACAAACAGGTTATTGCATCAGAACAGGAGTGGAAATTCCTTTCAACGTTGAAAAACCGATGAGCTATGAAGCATTTAAAGTTTGGAGTCAATTTGGAGATCCTGACTATCCAGAAAAGTTTTGTCATTTCTCTGGTGAACCATCAAACGGTGAGACAAGCGTTAGTAAACCTATACTGAAGAAGAACTGGAAAAAAGCAAAAGAGATATTTGACTTTTAGGAAGTGCGGATAAGAATAGATTGGCGTAAAACGTCGCCAACGATTGAGCTTTTCGCAAAATCCAAAGGATTCACATAAATCGCAATTTGAATACGCAAACTGAACAGTATGTTACTCTATCGTAGGCTTTAAAGATAAAGAAGAACTGAAGAGCAGGGATTATCTTTGATCTCAGGGATTTCGTTACAATTTGTGCCACTCATCCGCTGTTACCAAATGACCTATAATGTCCTCTAACTCTCGTATCATAAACCTGAGTTGAGGTACTGAGTATTCAGCATTGGAAGGAATCGCCATACGATGCTGCTCATATATCATAAACTGGTGACGGGTGCCGGAATACGGACCCTCAAAGCCAAGTTTCCGCAACCGTTTGATGAACTCTCGTCGCTTACACGGCTTCCACTTGCTCATAAGTAGGGGTAGTATTCAGATTAATTTTTGCTATTACTGGCAAAGGATGACCCAATTTCAGACCGACCAGAATCCAATCTTCAAGAGTTGAGTGCAACTCTTCTTCACAATTACGCAATGTCGAGCCAAGAGCCACTACACCTTTGCATGAAGGAATCCGCCCGCTAAATGTACCATCTTCTAGTTTATCATAGACAGCTTTCGCCATAAGCTGATTTACATAATCGGTCAGTATAAATCGAATTCTCATTGCATCTCCTATCTAAAAGGGCTTCGTGAAGTGTTAAAATATTTAATTATTTAACCAATTATTCAATAATAAAGTTTGTGGTAATGTCAGAGATTTTATCGGAGGTTAATTTTTAGAACTGCTGCAACTTTATCCCGATCTTTTTCTCAAGCGCTTTCTGATACACCATATCCGCAGTCGCAACATCCTGGATCGCAAGCCCGGTTGAATCAAAAACAGTGATGTCGGAATCTTTTGTCCTGGCTTTTTTCTTTCCTGCGATCACCTCTCCAAGCTCGCAGCAGATATCCTTTTCAGAGAGTAGTCCCTTTGATATGGGCACGTTGACCTCCCCTGAATGCGAAGCCTGGGGAATATCATCCACAACTACTCTGGCGCGCTTCAAGATATTCGGGTCAAGCTCCTCCTTTCCTGGAGCATCGGCGCCTATTGCATTGATATGTGTGCCTTCCGATATCCACTCGTTCATAACTATGGGCTCTCTTGATGGCGTTGTCGTTACTATGATATCGCAGTCGCAGACATCCTCGATGCTTTTCTTGGGGATTATATCACAGCCTGCTTTTTTTTCCATTTCCTTTTTGAACGCAAGCGTACTTTTCTCCGAGGCGCTTGTGGCTTTTATTTCCTCGATATCAATAACTTCATTGATTCCCATAAGCTGGGTAACTGCCTGGTTCCCCGTACCCACAAAACCCACTGTTTTCGCATTCTTGCGTGCAAGATATCTCACTGCAACGCCGCCAGCTGCTCCTGTCCGCATATTCGTCAGATAAGTCCCGTCCATTACTGCAATGGGCGCACCTGTCTCTGTTGAATTCAGGACAACAAGCGCCATCACCGTAGGAAGACCTTTTTTGGGATTATCCGGATGAACGTTCACTATCTTAACCCCGGTGATATCCTGCTCTTCAAGATAAGCAGGCATCGTTCTCAGGTCACCGTTGTGCTTTTTGAAATAAAGATACAGCTTCGGAGGCATCTGTACTTTCTTGAGGCCGTGCTGCCGGAATGCCTCTTCTACTACCTTAATAGCACCTTTCATATCGAGGAGCGATTCCACTTCTTTCCTGTTGAGCCAGAGAATCTGATTTTCCATACTTTTCCCCCTGCTGTAGTCCTGATTATGTATTATCGATAATCAGATAAATAATGTGCTGTTTTATTAACAAATATTGCCTCATTCATCAGGTATATTTAAACTTTAACTATTCATGCTCCAGAATTGTATAAATATCATCCCGAATATCGAGGAGCATCATGAGCCTTGAAAAACTTGACGTAGCGACTTTAAAAAAATCCGGTTACATGAAACAGCGCCAGAAAGACCTGTTCGTGGTCAGGCTGCGCATGCCCTGCGGCAATGTCACCTGCGACCAGCTTTCCGGGATAAGCCGGATCACCCAAAAATATGGGACAGGATACATCCATATAGCGGGCCGCGTGTGCGCAATATCATTTCATGCCCGGGAAATCTTGAATGTAATTACGGGATCATAGATACATACGGACTGGCAGGAATACTGGATAAGGAATTCTTTGGCGAGGACATGCCTGTAAAGATAAAATTTGCCGTGACGGGATGCCCTAACGCCTGCGCCAAGCCGCAAGAGAACGACCTTGGGGTAATGGGGATACTCAAACCCGCCATCAATACCGGTGAGTGCACAGGCTGCGGGACCTGCACATTCATGTGCCCCGAGAAAGCCATCGTCCTGGAAGACGATAAAGCGAAGATACTCTGGGACAAATGCAACCTGTGCGGCGCTTGCATCGGAGCCTGCCCGTCGGATCTCATTACAGAGGAATGGAAAGGGTATAGACTCTTTGTCGGCGGGATGATAGGGAAACACCCGAAACTCGGAAAAGAATTAACAGACGCGAAATCCCCTGAAGAGGCGGTCGCTATATTCAGGAAAATAATAGAGTGGTCAAAGAAAAATACAAATGTCGGGGAAAGGTTCGGGGACTGCCTTGAACGAGTGGGGCTCGAGAGGTTCGGGAAAGAGATACTTGGATGAGGATAACAATGACAGAAATTAATATTGAACAATCAGCAAAAGAATACGAGAAAAGGTCGCCGCAGGAAATCCTGGAACTTGCGCTTGGGAAATTCAAGAGCATCGCAATATCATTCAGCGGCGCCGAGGATGTGGTGCTGATCGACATGGCAAAAAAGATAAGAAATGATTTCAGGGTCTTTACACTCGACACCGGACGCCTCCATGCTGAGACTTATCAGTTCATCGAAGACGTAAGGAATAGATACAATGTCAATATCGAGGTGTTTTTTGCAAATCGGGATGCGACCGAGAAGCTGGTCAGGGAGAAAGGATTGTTCTCATTCTATAAGGACGGCCACAAGGAATGCTGCGATGCGCGCAAAGTGGATCCTCTTAAGCGAGCCCTCAACACGGTTGATGCCTGGATAACCGGGCAGAGAAAAGACCAGAGCCCCGGAACACGAGCTAATGTACCCGTCGTCCAGAAGGACCCCACTTTCGGGACTGGAAAGCTTGTGAAATTCAATCCGCTCGCCAACTGGACATCAAAACAGGTCTGGGATTATATCAGGGAGAACGATGTTCCCTACAATAAGCTCCATGAAAAGGGTTTCGTCAGCATAGGATGCGAGCCCTGCACGAAACCAGTGATACCAGGCCAGCATGAGCGCGAAGGGCGCTGGTGGTGGGAAGATGCCACCAAGAAAGAATGCGGGCTGCATGCAGGGAATGTGAAGAAGTAGTCCGAAAAGAGGTATTCAATCTGGAATTTCCCCGAGAGTTAAAACCTCAATTTCCTCCACAACGCCCAGTCTTTCGTCATTGGTTACGAAGACATCCCCATTTCTTGTGATCACAGATGCCAGCTGGATTGCATCGGGTGTTCTTATCCCATATTTTGCCCGAAGTTCAGCAGCTTTTATTGAGACCGATTCGTCCATAGCCACCATCTCAAGCCGAGCTGCCAGGATTCTTTTATACTGCTCAACAAGATCGAATCTTTTTTCCCTCAGAGGTTTTACAAGCAATTCAAGGAGCGTCACGTAAGAGGTTATCCCGATGGCTTTTCCCTCAGAAATCCTGTCTACCAGCGGTTCAATTTTTCTTAGGTAAAAAGGATGTTCCTCTATATAATAAATCAGCACATTGGTGTCAAGTCCTATCCGTTTATATTTCACCAACTCTTCCGCTCCTTTTTAATATACTCTTCAACATCGACATCTTTCCATATTTCCTTGCCAAGTCCCTTTAAATTCTTAAGAGATAATGGCTCTCTGGTTTCGACTTTTTTCATCACAATCTCATCGTCTTTCTCATAGACCTGCAATAAATCCCCTTTTGATATTCGAAGCAGTTCACGTATGCTTTTAGGTATTACCACCTGGAACTTATGACTCACTTTTGTAAAAGGCATGGTTGTACCATATGGTTGTACTGATATTTTAATCTAATCAATTTAGAAATAGATGGCGAGATGTGGAGGAATCCGATGCAATAACTTATCAGGCTCGGATTGAGGGAGTATGCAGTGAATCTGCACAAAGCTTAGGAAAATAACCCTGAGGGAAGATGTGAGCCGAAGAGAGATGCTGTATCTGCTTATGGAACATGGGATAAAGGGAAATGTGACGTTAAAACACCAACAGAGATCGCTGGAATATGTTGAGGGGCTGCTGAAATCATGAGTTGGGTTGAAAATATCTTGTGATGTAATAATTTTACTTCCGGGGATTATCTCTGAGTTTATTTCGAATCCAGATATCCATTTTGCCCCTTCGCAAACAATTATTAAACAGAAACTACATTTGACCGCAAAATCCGGGATTACAATGACTCAAATAAAACCTCATGGCGGAAAGTTAATCAGCAGAACATTAACCGAACAGAAACGAAAAAAGATCACCGAGCAGGCTTCTGAATACCAGAGCGGTCCGATCAGCGTTGACCTGATGAAGGATGTGGAGAACATCGCTTCGGGATTGTTCAGCCCGCTTGAAGGTTTTAACTGCCGGGAGGATTATGAAAGCATCCTCTACAATAAGCGCCTCTCAAACGGTCTCCCGTGGACGCTTCCGATCGTGGTTGACACTGATAATAACCAAATAAAGGAAGGAGACGATATTCTCCTGAAAAGCAATGAGCATCTTGTGGCTTTAATGCAGGTTGATGAGATCTACAGCTACGATAAAAGGGCCTATGCAGAGCAGGTTTTCGGGACTAACGATGCCGCCCATCCAGGAGTGGCAAAGACATATTCCATGAAAGATACGCTGCTGGGCGGCAAAATAAATCTTATTAATGAGTCAAAATCGCCATATTACAAGTATGCGCTGAAACCCACGGAAACGCGGAACCTCTTCAAGGAAAAAGGATGGGAAAAGATCGTGGGATTCCAGACCCGTAACGTGGCGCACCTGGGTCATGAGTATTTGCAGAAATCGGCGCTCACCCTGGTGGACGGGCTTTTCATAAATCCCGTCATAGGCAAGAAGAAGAAAGGCGATTTCAGGGATGATGTCATCCTTGAAAGCTACGAGGTTCTTATCGATAATTACTATCCCAAGGATCGTGTCGTTCTTGGCATATTCCAGACCGAGATGCGCTATGCCGGCCCGCGTGAAGCGATATTCCACGCCATCGTTCGAAAGAACTACGGTTGCACGCATTTCATAATTGGAAGAGATCATGCAGGCGTGGGAAGTTATTATCATCCATATGCAGCACAGGAAATATTCAAAGAGTTCCCCGATATCGGCATCGAGCCCATGTTCTTCATGTCATTCTTCCACTGCAACAAATGCGGTGGGATAACCAATGACAAGGTATGCCCCCACAATGACAGGATAGATTTCTCAGGCACAAAGATGAGGCAGATGATAGAAGCTGGCAAGAGGCCGCCCGCGGATTCCATGCGTCCGGAAGTGGCGGATGTGATATTGAAGTCAGGGAAGCCGTTCGTGGAATAGAGGGATTTTTTCACTCTTTTTCCAGATACTCTAAAATTGCCTTTTCAAATTCCAGCACATCACCCAGCTCAGAATTGATGATCTCAAATACCCGCAGGTTGTCGATATCCCCATACCTGTGGACTAACAGATTCCTGAAGCCTGCCATATCACCAAGTCTCGATGCAAGTCTTTCATCCAGGACTCCCCGCTTGCCGAGCAGGTAAAAAATCTCCCTGTAGTCTTCTGCCCTTCCGAATCCTTTGGCCGCAATAATATGGTGCGCGATATCGATGCAAGCCTCTATCAGCTCTAAAAGCGAATATTTTGCGGATTGCAGGTTTTTATAGCTGCCTATAAATTCCTCTTCATTCATTTCTCTAAATTCACTGAGAAACTCAATATCTTTATCAATTACATCGAATTTAGCAGAAATTGTTTCCTTATCTATCAAGCAATATCCTCTCCTTTCGCATCCTGTCGTACTCTTCCAGGAAGGGTTTAAAATCAAGATATTTCCTGATTGTCGAAGTCTCAAATTCAATCCTTTTTTTATCATCCCGGCAAAAAATGAGCCTGCCATTCAGGACCTGATGCAAGAACCGAAGCGTCCCCCTGTTCAGTATTCTGACGTCGATGTCACGTTTAGTTTGTAAGGCGTCTTTTAATTCGCCTGCTATTCGTTCAGGGTACAGGCCGCCGCCCTCTTCATCATGTGTTAGTAAGAGTCCAATGTCCAGGTCGCTGTCAGGTCTTTCATACCCTTTTGCGTACGAACCGAACACATATGCTGCCACGATTTCATCGTGTGCTGAAAGGGTACGGCTAATTTTTTCAAGAATAACTGATTTTGCCTCGTGCATAGACTTGATTCTAATTGTTTTTGTAAAGTAAAAGCGTATCTGTATGTTAATCGTCCTTTTCACAAGAAAGTTAATCGTTATACTTAATATTCGAAGTATCCATTACTTAATTAAACTTATGGAGCGACTTCCACCTAACCAGCGCCTGAGAACAGATTTTCCTGTACTGCATTTCGGGCAGGTACCGCGGTTTGACAGGAGTATATGGGATTTCCGCGTTGAGGGACTCGTGGAAAACCCGGTCAGATTGACTTATGATGAATTACTGATGCTCGAGAAAACGACCGATATAAGTGATTTCCACTGTGTAACCGGGTGGAGCAAATTCGATCTGAAATGGGAAGGTGTTCGTTTCCTTGACCTTGCTATCCTCGTAAAACCCAAAAATAATGCCAGGTTCGTAACTATTGAGTGCGATGGCGGATACACCACCAGCCTGCCGATTACGGAGCTGATGGAACCCGATGTGCTCTTTGCCTATAATTATGAAGGAAAGCCGCTTGAAGCCATCCATGGAGGGCCGCTCCGCCTTGTTGTTCCCAAGAAATATGCATACAAGAGCGCCAAATGGGTGCGCAGAGCGGTGTTCACCGAGGAGCAGGAGCCTGGCTTCTGGGAACAGAGGGGCTATAGCAACAGCGCGGACCCGTGGAAAGAGGAGAGGTATTCGTATTAGACGAAAAAAGCAAATAGCTTGAGAGAAGACTAGACCGCATGGAACTCAAAGGGACCATAATCTACGGGGATGACTTTGAGGCCGTTGATGGTAAGCTCATAATTGAGGACGGCATAATCAAGGATTTTGAAGATTGCACTATTGCAGCAGATACCATAATCGCCCCATGCTTTGTGAACGCCCATACGCATATAGGGGATTCCGTGATAAAAGATCCACCCTATCTCCCTCTCCCAGAGCTCGTGCAGCCTCCGCACGGATTAAAACACAGGGTTTTGCAGGGTACCTCCCGCAGCGACCTGGTGGCCTCCATTAAAGCGAGCATCATGGACATGATAAAAACCGGCACTTGCGCATTTGCGGATTTTCGGGAAGGAGGTATTGAAGGCGTGAAAGCACTGAGAGATGCGATGGGTTCCAGCGATAAGATCGAAGCAAAGATTTTCGGAAGACCCCTGAACAACGACATGAGCTATCTTGATTGTTGCGAAGGGACCGGCTTGAGCAGCACCAGCGATTCAGAAATAGAGATCATAAGAGAAATTGTAGGGCGGACAAGGGAGAAAGGAAAGAAATTTGCCATCCATGCAGGGGAAAAGGATTCATCTGACATAATGCCAGCACTTGAACTGGAGCCAGATCACCTGATCCACCTGACAAAAGCAAATAAGAAAGATATCAGTTCAGTCTCAAAAGCCAGTGTTCCTGTTGTGGTATGCGTTCGTTCGAATTTCCTGACGAATTCGGGCATCCCGCAGGTTAAGGAAATGTTAAGTGAAGGTATCCTTGTTGCAGCGGGGACTGATAACGTAATGCTCAATTCCGTCAATATGTTCTCTGAGATGGAATTTCTTGCAAAAACAAATATTTATGATGACAGACAAGTATTTAAGATGTGCACGCTAAATGGAGCAAAAATATTAGGAATAGAAAATGAATTGGGCTCCATCGAAAAGGGGAAAAAAGCAAGACTGATGATATTGAATAAAAGATCCAATAATATGCAGGGTATAAGAAATCCATTAAGCAGTCTGGTGAGACGGGCAAGACCTGATGACATTATCGGAATAATATAAAGGAGAGAACGTATGGCAAGCAAAATGTGTAAAAAGATTTTAATCGCAACAGACGGTTCGGAGTATACGAAAAAGGCGGTTGACTACGGAATTGATCTGGCAAAGAATACCGAGGCAAGACTTTATGCTATTTATGTTATTGATACCGCGGCTTTTGCATCAATCCCGATGGATGCCGCATGGGAAAGCATGTACGAGCTTTTGAGGCAGGAAGGCGATGAGGCGACAAAATACGTAGCCGATAAGGCGTCAGCCGAGGGATTGGACCTGGAAAGGCTCACGATTGAAGGGCATCCAGCAGAGGAAATAATCAAATATGCTGAAAAGAACTCAGTGGACCTCATTGTCATGGGGACGCTGGGAAAAAGTGGCCTTGACAGATTCCTGCTTGGGAGCGTTGCAGAGAAGGTAGTTCGCATCTCGAAAATACCTGTTCTTGTGGTGCGTGGGAAAAATAAAAAGTGAAAGGGAGTAAATAATGGCTGAAGCTCCGGAAAGCATCACTGTTGAGGAAGTTATGGTCAAGGATGTTGCATCTGCAGAATTACCCGGGTCCAGGGATGAAGTCCTTGAGATACTAAAAACTAAACATATCTCCGGGGTTCCTATCGTGAAAAATGGTGAGGTGGTCGGGATTGTGACCCGGACGGACCTGTTGAAAAACCCAGAAGAAGAACAGATCGCAATAATAATGACGAGGAATCCGGTAACGATCTCCTCAGAAAAATCCATAGTCGATGCAGCAAATGCAATTCTGCAAAACCACATCAGGCGTTTGCCAGTGGTTGATGGCACTTCTCTTGTCGGTATTGTCACCATTGCAGATATTGTCGGGGCAATAGCGCGACTGGATATTACCAATCCCATCAGTGATTACGTGGGAAATAATGTTGTGACGGTCTGGAGCGAGACCCCCATTTCCGTAGTAGGCGCGATAATGGAACTGGCAGATGTAAAAGCTGTTCCGATCCTGGACACAAATCTCGTTCTCTTAGGTGTTGCTTCCGATAAAGACCTCATCGCCGCAACTGTGATCGAAGACCGAACAGAGATGTCAAACATGTCTGCGGGGTCGGATGACGATGCCTGGACGTGGGAATCACTGCGTGATACCATGAGTCTATATTACAGCGTATCAAAAATGAATTTGCCAAGTTCACCCGTAAAAGGTATAATAAAGCTCAAGGGTGAACCTGAGACCGCAGTATTGAGTTCGCAGGTCAGCGATTGCGCCAGGAAAATGAGGCGCAACAGGATAGACCAGCTGCCTGTAATTACGAGCACGCGGAAACTGTTGGGGCTTCTGCGTGATAAAGACCTGCTGAAATCCATTGTAAATTAATCATTCTATTTAGTTTTATTTTTTAGCAGGTCACTGACCTTCACGAGCGAGATGAAGTCAATTTCTGCATCTTCAAGATTTCTCATAGCCCCTTCTTCGCGGTCTACAACCGCAATCACATGACGGATTACGAGCCCCTCATCCCTTAATATTTTTGTGGCTCTTATTACAGAGCCGCCTGTAGTGGTCACATCCTCGACCAATACTGCCGACCGTCCTCGCTCTATTTCACCCACGATCCTGTCTTTTGTGCCGTACTCTTTGGTCTCCTTCCTTATTATCAGGAGACGCAGGTCGGTTTCAAGGGCCGCAGCGACAGCTATGGGTACGCCTCCCAGGGCCACGCAGCCTATGTAATCAGCGTAAATCGAGCGGGTGTTCAATACCTCTGAAATGCAATGTGCTATCATTTTCAATATGCGAGGATTCGTGCTCGCCTTTTTGATATCCACATAAAAACTGCTTTTCTTCCCCGAAGCAAGCGTGAACTCGCCAAATTTTATGGCCCCGCATTCCTTAAGAGCATCTGCAAGAGTCTCCATTCTACCACGGCTCCTTTTTCACTTTTAGATAATATCCGAGAATATTGGTCAGGCGATGAAATATTGGCGTCAATATGAGGACGGCAATCATTACCTGTATAGTGAAGTTCGAAGTGAACCATGCAGGGTCAAAAATATACGTGAGGATCCACGCGCCTGCGACGAAATCAAGCTGATCTGCAAGCGGGAATTTTGCCCCTCGCTCGAACCCGAGCCTTCTTTTAAAAAAGCTTTTAATAATATCCCCCAGAAGTGCGCCCAAAGAAAGTGTAATTATAGCCGCGAAAGTAAAACTTCCAAGCCAACTGACCGGTGAAAACTGCATCAGGGCAATGCCAGCAAGTATCCCACATGCCGTTCCCCCGATCAGACCACGTATCGTTTTCCCATCGCCGAGTATCCTTCTCCCGTCCCTCCAGTTCTTCCCAAGGTCTATCGGTGTCCCCCCGCCGAACACTACGGCCGTGGGATTGGCGATATAAGCGGGAATCATCAGCCAGACAGCCTGTATTACCACTTCAATTATTCCCTCTAGCATGAATCCCCGGGGGAACTGCCTGAAAATTGTTCGACCCTAACTCCGGCCTTCTCAAAGAATTTTAAAGCATCGCTATCAGGATAGACAGTTCCGAAGACCACTTTTTCAATATTGGCATTGATGAGCATCTTTGCGCAAAGGATGCATGGCTGATGCGTGCAATAAAGCGTTGCGTTCTCGATGCTTACCCCGTGCAGCGCAGCTTGTATGATAGCATTCTGTTCCGCATGCACGGCCCTGCAGAGTTCATGCCTCGTTCCCGAAGCTATATTGTTCTGCTGTCTTATGCAGCCTATCTCAAGGCAGTGCGGAAGATTCCGGGGCGCGCCGTTATAACCCGTGGAAAGTATCCTTTTATCTTTCACGATGACGGCGCCTACCTGATTTCTCAGGCACGTCGAGCGCTTAGCAACAATGCCGGCAAGTTCCATGAAATATTCATCTATAGTGGGACGCATCAGGGATTAATATACAGCAAATGATAAATATTTACCGAAGCTTGATCCTGACCGGAAGCTGGCCAGCAACTTCAGTTTTTCAAAGCAATAGATTATCAAATAGCAAAAGGTAAATATATTGATACTAATCTAGACGAGTCCTATGAGCCGTAAGGAGAATCGCGATGAATTTGTTTAATGAAAAAGTTATAGAAACGTACGTCAAAAGCTTCAGCTTAAAACAGATGCTGATTATTCCAGCAATACTTCTCATATTATCGCTTTCTATCCTGGCCATTACGACCTATAGGACCGGCGCGCCTGTAGAACTGGGTATGGAATTCAAGGGAGGTACAGCGATAATCTTTGATAGCTCAATGACGCTTGACCAGTTGAAGGAGGAGTTTCAGAACTATCCGGGCGTAGAGGTGCGAAAATATAGTGTGGGGGAACGTAAAATAATGCAGTTCAGCCCCATGGATCCATCTTTAAAGCAAGATCTGATCACGAAAGCAAAATCTGAGTTCGCCAATGTCGAAATAAGGGACATGGGAGAACAATTCAGTAAATCTCTCCAGGGGCAGGCCGTTCGTGCCATAGTTATCTCGTTCATTTTTATGGCAATCGTGGTCTTCATAATCTACAGGACTCTTGTTCCGTCGCTAGCAGTAGTGATTTCAGCATTTGCTGACATCGCCTTTGCTGCGGCGATGACCGATGTATTCGGGATATTGATGTCCCTCGGCACTGTAGCAGCTCTTCTGATGCTTATCGGTTATTCTGTTGACACGGACATACTTTTAACAACGCGATTGTTAAAGCGCAAGGGTGAATTGAACGATAAGATAAAGGATGCAATGGTCACAGGACTGACCATGACGACTACTGCACTCGCCGCTCTTGTTGCATTGTTCGTTGTATCTTCAGGTCTTATTACATCATTCACACGTATTGATATCATAAAAGACATTTCTGAAGTCCTTATTTTTGGCCTGATCGCAGATATGATAAACACATGGATGACCAATGTAGGGATCTTGAGATGGTATATGGGAACAAAACAACCTGAGAAAAGAATTGAAAAATCAAAAAAGAGGAGGCGGACAGCATGAACGATCAGGAACCATTCTATAAGAATATACGTGTCATGCTGCTCGTACTGGTAATCCTGGGCTCTATTGCCTCCATAGCCACATTTGGACTAAAATATGGCCTTGACCTGAATGGCGGTTCATGGCTGCAGCTACAACTGCAGGGTGCCGTCGCACAGGTTGATGCAGACGAAGGAAAAATAATCCAGGCAGAATTTGGAAGATTGCTTAATGATACGTCGATCACGATCAATGAAGTGACTTCAAGTTCTGTCACTTTTACAACATCGAAAGAAACCACTAAGAACGTGATAGATTCATTTGGATTTGGTACATCATCAATATCCAGGGGCACTGAAGGCGGCACTAAAGTAACATTGCAGACAAACAAAATAGCGGTGATACAGAAGTATCTGCAGAATAAACTGAATACAGAGGTCGTTCCCATTCAGGGCACTGCCATCACGTTCGAAATAAGAAAAACGGTGACTGAAGCATCGTTGAATGACATTTTAAAACCTGTTGGAGGAAAAGTCATTCCGCCATTTCGGGTTGGGGTGACGAAAGATACAAGTGACCTCACCATCAAGGTTCTTAATGCGAAACTGAATCCGATAGCCCTTAAACAAATAACAATTACGCCTATCGGAGATAATTACCTTCTCGTTGATATGCCAGGAATTGCAGTAGAAGAAGCAAGAAGACTTGCATTGACCCCCGGCAAATTCGAGATCAGGATACAGGTGCAGGGGAACGAGACCGCTCATGTAGTTTATGGGACCGAAATCAAAAGGGTGGATCCGGTCCAGACACAAAGGGGAAATGCGTGGGGTGTGCCTTTCGAGCTCAGTGATGATGGTGCTACAGCGCTTCGAGATGCAGCGATAAAATATGGCGCAGTGACCAACCCCGGTGCCCATTACCTGAGCATGTATCTTGATAATAACCTTGTATTTGATGCACCGCTGGCCCCCGACCTTGCAAAGAACATACAGAGCGTACCTGTGAAAGACCTTGTCGCCACTACAGGAACAGGCGATGATGGCCATACAAAAGCAACAGAACTCCAGCTCCACTTGAGAGCAGGAGCGCTGCCTGTCAATGTGAATGAGGCAGGTTCAGGCGAGGTCCCTGCACCTCTCGGCCAGAAATTTAAGGAGCAGGTATTGATTGCCGGACTTATAGCTCTGATACTTGTTGCGATTGTTGTTGCCCTGCGATATAAACAGCCCAACATAACGATTCCTATGCTCGCTACGTCTTTCAGTGAAGTCATCATCATACTGGGTTTTGCATCGCTCCCCTTTATCGGATTGCAGCTTGATCTTGCGACCATTGCAGGTATTATTGCGGTCATAGGCACAGGGGTAGACCATCTCATAATCATCACGGATGAAGTGCTTGCTGGCGGCTTCATGCCTCCAAATAAGGTGTACCAGTCCCGAATCTCGAAAGCGTTTGCAATTATCTTTGCTGCCGCCGCGACGGTTCTTGTGGCAATGTTGCCCCTTATCTTGTTCATGGATTCCAACGCCCTCCGGGGTTTTGCTGAAATTACCATAGTGGGCGTGCTTATCGGGGTCTTTATAGCAAGACCTGCATACGCAGTGATCATACAGGGCATACTTGTGCCAGAGGAGCCGGATATAAAATTGGTTGATGAGGACTGAATACCGAAGCTTTTAAATTTTAGCCCGACCTTAAAAGCCCACCGCCTCGGTGGCTCAGCCTGGCAGAGCGAGAGATTTGTAATCTCTAGGTCGAGGGTTCAAATCCCTCCCGAGGCTTCATCGCTTATCTCAGATCACATTGCCCGGGGTTGTATCTGTCCATCCACTGCGAGGATACAAATGGGGCCAGCAATTAAAACCAGGAAGACCGTAAGAGAAAAGGAAGCAAAAGGACGATAGGAAATAATATCATCTCTTATAACCTATTCTTAACAGGTTCAGATTTCTGGAATTTATTTTTATCAATTTATTATATTTTTGAGCAACTTTTATATAGAATTGCAAACAATGGAAAAACCCCGTGCATGTGGGAAAATTGCTAGAAAGGATCGAATATTTACGGAGGTTACAATGGCAGGATATTTAACGGGTCAGCCCGTGTTAATTATGAAAAGCGGCGTTATCGCCGAAGATTGAGGATTATGAGGCCGGGGGCGGCTGCCGCAGTTCTTGCGGGCGGATTTCTAAAAAGCGTGAAAGATAATTATATCATAAAATTTTTTGAGTTAAAAAGAAGGTGAAATCTATGAAAATAAAACCAATAGGGAAACGAGTTTTAATTAAACCTATGAAAGAAGAAGAAAAGACCAAAGGCGGGATATTTATTCCCGAAACTGCAAAGGAAAAGAAAAAACAGGGGATAGTCGTTGAATTAGGCACAGTCGAAGAAAAGGAATTCCCCATAAAAAAAGGGGACATAATATTATATGCCGGGTATAGTTCAGAAGAGATGGAAGTGGATGGGGAAAAATATCTCATCCTGGATACAAAGGACGTAATCGCAAAGATAGAGGGATAAAATGGCAAAACAATTGATATTCAATGATGAAGCGAGGCACGCTCTATTGAAAGGTGTGGATCAGCTGGCCAATACTGTAAAGATCACACTGGGACCGAAGGGAAGATACGTAGTCCTTTCAAAGAGTTTCGGGAGCCCCGTGATCTCCAACGACGGGGTCACGATAGCCAAGGAGATCGACCTGAAAGATCCTTACGAGGATATGGGCGCCAAGCTTGTGAAAGAGGTGGCGACCAGAACCCAGGACGTCGCAGGTGACGGAACCACGACTGCCACGCTGCTTGCGCAGGCCATCCTGCATAACGGCATGAAGAACATCACCGTGGGGGCGAATCCTATCGAGATCAAGCGTGGCATTGACAAGGCGACGGAGACAGTGGTGAAATCCATCAAAGGAATGAGCGAAGAGGTGAAAACGAAAGAAAAGATCACACAGGTAGCCACTATTTCGGCAAACAATGACGAAGAAATAGGGAATCTCATCTCCGATGCCATGGATAAAGTGGGAGCTTCAGGTGTCATAACAGTGGAAGAGGCAAAATCCATGGAGACATCGCTTGAAGTGGTGGAAGGAATGCAGCTCGATAAAGGATATCTTTCGCCGTACATGGTCACGGATAAGGAAGGAATGGAAGCTTTGCTTGAAAATCCGCTGGTTCTCATGTATGACAAGAAGATAAGTTCGATGAAGGAATTTATTCCCGTACTTGAAGCTGTGGTGAAGGAAAACAGGCCACTGCTCATCATAGCCGAGGATATTGAAGGAGAAGCGCTGGCCACCATCGTGCTGAACATCATTCGCGGGGCACTCAAGGTATGCGCCGTAAAAGCGCCCGGTTTTGGCGACGAACGCAAGGAGATACTGGAGGATATAGCCATACTCACGGGCGGGAAGGTTATAAGCGAAGAGCTGGGCATGAAGCTTGAGAATGCAAAGCTCCTTGACCTTGGAAGCGCGAAGAAGATAAGGGTGAACAAGGAAAAGACCATCATTATCGAGGGGCAGGGAAAGAAAGAGGATATCAAGAGAAGGATTTCCGTCATCGAGGGACGCGTCAAGCTTGAGGAATCCGAGTACAAGAAGACCGACCTTAAGAAGCGCCTTGCCAAGCTTTCGGGCGGCGTTGCCGTTGTGAACGTGGGCGCGGCAACGGAGACCGAGCTAAAGGAAAAGAAGATGCGCATAGACGATGCCCTGAATGCAACGAAGGCAGCAATAGAGGAAGGCGTTGTGGCAGGCGGCGGCATCGCGCTGCTCCGGGCTGCAAGTTCGCTTGATAGCCTCTCTCTGGAAGGAGATCAGATGATCGGTGTGAATATCATCAGGAAAGCGATCGAAGAGCCGCTGAAACAGATCGCGATAAATGCAGGCAAGGAAGGCTCTGTGGTGCTAGAGAAATTGAAGGCTGAAGCCAATCCGAACATGGGCTACGATGCAAAGACCGATGCCTATAAGGATATGATCGAAGCAGGCATCATAGATCCTGTAAAGGTGGTGCGCACCGCCCTGCAGAATGCAGCCAGCATAGCAGGCCTGATGCTGACCACGGAAGCCCTTGTGGCAGAGATACCTGAGAAGAAGAGCGAGATGCAGATGCCGGGGCCGGAAAGCTACATGATGTAATTTGGAATTGGATCAGTAGGAACAGATGGGCACAACGGGTGCCCACGATTTTTATTTTTTTTAATATAAGCGCTTTATTCCGGCCCTTTGTGCTGCGATAATCATATCTTGCAAGTATTTTTTTTCTTACTTTGGCTTCCTGCACACAGATGTGGACAGCGTCCGTACTATGCTCGACACGCGTGTGGTTACTTTGGCCTTATTGATGTGCAGCTTGCGGCGCAAGCATATTCGGCGAGGGTGATTGAAGGTAGATTGTCTTATTAATCGAATTCTTTTTCTTTTAGGATCTTTATGCTTTTTTCAATCTCAGGAAGCTTATTCTTGATAACATCCCATACTATGTCCCAGCTAATTCCAAAATATGCATGAATCAATTTGTCTCTCATTCCCGCAATTTTCTTCCATTCGATTTCGGGATATTTTTCTTTTAAGGGATTGGAAACGTTTTTGGCTGCCTCACCTATAATTTCTATGCTTCTTGGAAAAGCGCGTTTTAAAACTTCATTTTTCATGAGGTCTCCAAGCTCTAAATTTATGCTCTGCGTCTTTAGAAATCCAATTTCATCGAGAATATGTTTTATATAAACTTCATCACTTTTCACACCAGACGACCTCTTTTTCCACATAGGGACGAATATACTTGTCCAACCCGCTAGTGGTGATTAAATCAACCTTTTTTCCAAAAAGGTCTTCAAGGTAGAAGCTCAATTCCATAAAGTTGTCAAAGCTTATTTTTGTGCTCACAAACTCCACCAGCACGTCAACATCGCTTTCTTCCTTAGATTCTCCCCTCGCCATTGAGCCGAAAACACCAATTTTTTTGACTCCAAACCTTTCTTTCAGGAAAGTCTTATTTCTCTTAACGATTGCAAGAACATCCATAATTATGCTTCTATCTTAATATTGACCATATAGCACATCAATCTTTTCAATAGTTTTATACGTCTTACAACTGTCTCTACTCGTTGGTATGCCGATTAAAGAGTTCAAATCAAAGATATTTCCTTGGTTGAACGAACCGAAATGGTTGAACAGACTGACGCTATATTTCGCTCTCGGCGCCGTTATAATTACAGCCTTGCATATCGTTTTCTCTTATCGTTACTTCCTTCACACCGACGTGGACAGTGCCCGATACATGCTCAGCGCGCTCGTGCAGAGCGAGGCTGCAATCGTGGCGCTTGTGGTGACGTTGAGCCTTGTTGCCGTGCAGCTTGCGGCGCAGTCGTATTCGGAGAGAGTGAATGAGGTGTTTAAGAAGGCGCCGGATTTGTGGATACTGATGGGGATTTATGGGATTGCTATTTTTTACGGGCTGGGTGTGCTGAAGATGATTGAGAATCCGCAGGTGGGCAGGCTATCGAATCTTGAGGCGCATGTTTCGTTTGCTTATTATCTTGGAGTATTTGCGTTTGTGGCGCTGGTGCCGTATATTTGGAACACTCTCGAATTGCTGAAGCCCACTACTGTGATTAATATACTGGCTGAGAGGATAACAAGGCAGAATATTCTATCCTCTATACAATTAGACAAGAAGAACCCAATTCAACCTATAATTGATATGGAGAAAGACCCGATTCAGCCGATTATTGATATAGTGCGCGGCTCGATGATGAAATATGACTATGAAACCGTTAGAGATGGATTGAAAGCCATAGGTGAAAATACTGGCCGTGTATTCAAAAATGAAACTTTATTAAAGGACGAAGAAGGAAAAATATCAGAGCATGTTTTTAATCACTTAACAAGAGTTGGAAAACTGGCTATAAGTAGAAAAGATGAAGACTCTATATTGGAAGTAATTGCCAATTTGTGTAATAATGGAAAAATAGCTGCAGAAAGAAAGCTTGATGTTGCGATTGAGTATATCGAAGATTACCTAGTACAGATTGGATTGGCAGCCGCAGAACCATACAAAATAATGAACCTTATTTTTCAAATCCCTGGATAGTTTTCAAACTCTCCAAACCATTCTTTACAATTTCATCAATTTCATCAGGGTTCATTTAAGGTCTACATATTATCTAATAGTAAAACTAATATATAAATTATTATTCATAGTATATAGCTGTCCATTCCCGCATCTATTTTTCTAGGTTTATTGTTTAAAATAGAAAAAAGGCATCCTCACTCCAGCCCGAAATGCTTCATATTCCAGTCCGCAATCGCCTCAGCATCATTAATCACCTTGCTACAAAAAAGACGCAAACCGCAACCAACAGGCTTAAGTATACGTTATAATAAAATGTAATCATTATGAAAACAATCTCCATCCGCCTGCCAGAGCAATACATAAACGATATCGAAGAAGCCTGCAAGCAGGAAGTCCTCGACAAAGGCACGATGCTGCGCAAGCTCATAGGCGAGGCGCTCCGTGAATACCGGATAAAAAAAGCCTTTCAATCATACGCTGAGGGGAAAATCTCCCTCTGGAAAGCTGCAAAGAAGGCTGGAATAACATACAGAGCAGCACTTGAGGAGATCAAGAGGCGTAACCTTCCCTTCAGATACGAAAAAGAGGATTTGAATGCCGATATTAAGTGGGCTATGAAGGCATGATAGTAAGCAATTCGGGTCCGCTCATCCATCTTGCAAGAATAGACCGTCTTAAACTTCTTAAGGAACTGTTTGGCGAGGTGGTAATACCGCATGAGGTCAAACTTGAGGTTGTTGACAGGGGTAAGGACGAGGGCGCAGCAGATGCTTTTTTGATAGAGAGTGAACTGGAAAACGGATGGCTATTGATAGACCAGGGCAAAAGTAGCGGTGTAAAGGAAATTGCAGAAAGCGCTGGCATAGATATTGGAGAGTCATCCGCAATAATGCTTGCAAGAAAAAGGAAATGCCTGATACTCATTGATGACCTTGCAGCAAGGAGGTTTGCAATTGGAATGGGGCTTGAGGTCGTTGGTTCAATAGGTGTACTGATAAGGTCTGCTAAATTGGGGATAATATCTAAAAGTGAGGCGCTGGATGCTCTGGATAAACTTGCAAGAGTGATGTGGCTCGGTGTTGATATTTATGAAGATGCAAGGAATGCCATTGAAGGTATTAGATCGTAGTATTAAAAAAACATGAGAGGGGATGGATGTTTTTCAAGCTCTTGCGGACGATAGGAATAAGCAGAACCTTATCCTGATCTTAAAAGGTCGCAAACCAAAGGGGTAAAATCCGGGTTGTTTTTCAAATCTTTGACTTTCCACCCTGCCAATAATCAGGTGTCCTTTAGGAGTCTACTTCAAAGGGTTAGGGGATGGATTGTTTTGATAGACGCAGCGAATTCCGCAATCACATGCACGCTTTTCTTCCCATGTCTGGTTTATGATGCGTGTGACACAACCAACCTTCAAATGCTTGCATTCCATATTTTTTTCACACAGTCTCCTATTAATCATTACCATGTCAATTCAGATTATGGTAATTATCATAATAATAATTATAATTATTAATCATATATATAGCTTTTCATTCTCATTGTTGTAATTTTTTTGGTGTTGCAGAGTCTCAAAAGATCGCAGATAAACACTGGTAATCCGGGTTAATCTGAGGTTTCTATATCGGTTGCATATATCTCTCTTAACACCAAACTCTCTTGCATCTTAAAAGTTCATAAACCTTTATCAGGTAGTATCGATAAACCAAAGTAAATCACAGTGATTATTAAGGGGTGAAAATACATGGTTTTCGATATAAGAACACAGGCTTTAGTAAACCTGGCTCTCCAGGTTTTGCTGATAATAATTTTATCCGCTGCGGTATTTCTTGCGAAGAAAAGGAATCTCGGAAAGCACTGCATGATAGTCAGAGCAGCAGTTATTGTGCAGATAATCGCAATCGCTCTCATAATGCTCCCCTCGCTGCTCGGGTATGTTGAAAATATAAAGCCAAACCTGTTCTTAGCGGAGATGCTGGCGCACCATACAATCGGTCTATTGCTCATCCTGGTGTGGATTTACATAAACCTGGTGTTTACGGGGAGGATGAGAAGCAGTATTAATCTAAAGACGGTCATGAGGCTGGCTTTAATGCTGTGGATCATCTCACTTATTCTTGGCATTCATATGTATACGAAAATATATCTGTGAGCGATATGCATCTGCCTATCTAAAAAGACCTTGCCCTCGGTTTCACAAAAAATTTCAGGCGAGTATCCAACCGGAAAGATAGGGAAAGGGCTGGTGCAGTTCGCCCTCAGGAAAAATCTCGGGAAGCATGCCTTCATAGTTGTGAAACCGTTTGAGATGGTGACGGATACGCTGTTCAGGGCCATGAAGTAGAAAAATTGCACGGGATAAAGTACAAATACAATGAAAAATGATTATATTTCGTGGGAGCATGTCGAAACTTGTGATCATTTACGGTACTGGATCGCATAATACCGAGCGGATGGCAGTGGCAATAGATGAAGGCGCAAAAGGCGAGGGCTTGGAGACCCTGTTGAAAAATGTGAACGAGGCGGACAGGAACGACCTAATAGATACAGATGCCGTTGCCATCGGTTCTCCAAATTACAATCATGCCATGATGCCAACAGTTCTAAAATTCTTAAATGATCTCGCGGGTATCGACCTGTCCGGTAAAGTGGGCCTTGCATTCGGGTCTTACGGCTGGAGCTTCGAGGCCACAGATGAGATAAACAAAAAATTATCATCTTATGGCATGGAGATGATACAGGATTTGTTAATAAAGAGGATGCCGGGAGAAGAGGAGCTTGAACTATGCAGAAGGGTAGGATCACTGTTAGCATGCAGAATCAAGAAATAAGGAGGTAAATATGTGCAGCGTAGGAGATTCATTTGGAGTAGAAATTGAAGGCGGTATTGATATGCATGAATATGAATGCAACAATTGCAGCAAGAAATTCAAGGGCATAGGCACAAATGTGCGGTGCCCGAAATGCAAATCCATGGATGTGAAATGCATGGAATAAGTTTTGTCGAAAAGGCAGTCCATCGTGAACCATGATCGGGGATAGGATTTTATTTTTCGGTCTCCCTGAGAGGGATAAAGCGATTGAGGCTGTAAAAGAACATTAGGTATGGTTCAATAGAATCAAAACCAAACAATGGTTTCAAGTTAGGAGTGTGATAAAATGGCAGTTGAATTGAAAGACGGCGTGTACTGGGTAGGGGTCGTGGACTGGAACATAAAGAATTTTCACGGTCATGAGTATTCGACCCACAGGGGCACTACATATAATGCTTACCTGATAATCGATGAAAAGATCGCCCTCGTGGATACCGTGTACGGGCCGTATTCGCATGAGTTGATAGAGAACATTGAAAAAATAATCGATATCAAAAAGATCGATTATGTTATTGCAAACCATGCAGAGACCGACCACTCTGGTGGTCTCCCGGAATTGATGAAACTCATACCGGATGCCACGCTAGTGGTATCAGAGAAGGGAAAGGAAAGTGTCTACAAACACTACCACTATCACTGGAATTTCAAGACAGTGAAGACCGGTGATACGATAAGCCTGGGCAGGAACAGTCTCGTTTTCGTGAGCGCTCCCATGCTTCACTGGCCGGACAGCATGTTCACGTACCTCACAGGTAAGAATATCCTGATGCCCAATGATGCTTTCGGGCAGCACTATGCGTCGTCATCGCGCTTTGATGATGAGGTGGATATGATCGAGGTCTACCAGGAAGCCATAAAATATTATGCCAATATCCTTACTCCTTTCAGCGATCTTGTGATAAAGAAAATTGACGAGTTTAAGAAACTCAACATCCCGGTGGATATCATTGCCCCGAGCCATGGAATAATCTGGAGAGAGGATCCTTTGCAGATCGTGGAGAAATATTATGAATGGGCCTCAGGGAAGAATGACGGGTCCGTGGTGATCATCTACGATACCATGTGGAAAGGCACAGAAAAAATGGCAGTGGCGATTGGGGAGGGGCTTGAAAAAGAAGGGGTGAAGTACAAACTCTTCAATATGGCAGTGTGCGACCGCAATGATGTGCTAACAGAAGTGTTCAAGGCAAAAGGGGTCATTATTGGTTCACCCACGCTGAATAACGGTCTTCTGCCCACCATCAAGCCCATACTTGAGGACCTGAAAGGATTGAGGTTCAAGAATAAAGTGGGCGCAGGATTCGGAACTTATGGCTGGAGCGGGGAGAACGTGAAGCTCATTGAGGAGAACCTTGAGAGATCCAGGATAAAAATTCTTCAGGAAGGCATCAAATTCAAGTGGCAGCCAACCAAGGATGAACTTGAAAAATGTGTGGAGTTTGGCAGGAACTTTGCGAAAGGATTATTCAGTTGCGAGTAAATAAAGATTCGGTATTAAGAGGAGGAAAATTATGGCAATAGACCCGGTTTGCGGAATGACAGTGGATGAGAAAACAGCGCAGCAGAAGATGGATTATAAAGGTACCACATATTATTTCTGCGCACCCGGATGCAAGAAAGCGTTCGAGTCAGAACCCGAGAAATACCTGAAGGGCGGGCCGAAAGGGATGCCCGGCAAGAAGCCCTGGTGGAAATTCTGGTAATTCCCAACCTTAATTACTCTGCATGCCAATAGAAGAACAGAATGACTGCGATCGAATCTGCATGCAGAGAACTCATAGAACAGATATTGCGAAAAGAGATAACTAACGAGCAGGAGCTGAACGCAGCCAAAAAAGAAATCAGCAAACGTTATAAGCTTTCGGCATTGCTAAGCAATTCTTCAATACTAGCAGCCGCAGAGGATGAGGAAAAGCAGAATGTTCTTTCCCTCCTGCAGCTGAAACCCGTGAGGACCATCTCAGGCGTTGCCGTAATTGCGGCGATGACCTCACCTGCCCCATGTCCTCATGGGATGTGCCTTCCATGTCCCGGAGGCCCATCCTCGAAATTCCAATCCCCTCAGAGCTACATGGGAGCGGAACCCGCAGCGAGGCGCGCGTTCGAGAATGATTTTGATCCTTATTTACAGGTTTCCTCGCGCTTAAAACAGCTTTTGCAGATAGGGCATAATGTCGAAAAAGCGGAACTGATCGTAATGGGAGGGACATATACGTCGCGAACGCTCTGCTATCAGGAATGGTTCGTGAAGCGCGCCATCGAAGCGATGAATGATTTTTACGGTAAGGAATGGCGGGATGGGAAAAGGTATATTTCGATCGAAGATGCCCAGGCTGCCAATGAAAACGCGCGGATCAGGAATGTGGGGATCACGATAGAGACAAGACCCGATTGGACTGAAAAAGAGCACATCGATACCATACTTGACCTCGGTGCGACAAAGGTGGAGATAGGCGTTCAGAGCACGTATGATTTTATCCTTGCAGGGATACAGCGCGGGCATACAGTAGCGGAAAGTGCGAATGCGAATAAAAGGCTCAGAGATAGCGGCTTGAAGGTCGGGTTCCACATGATGCCCGGGCTTCCCGGCTCGACGCCGGAGTCGGACTTTCGCATGTTCAGGACATTATTCCAAGATGAGCGCTTCAAACCGGATTACCTGAAGATTTACCCCACGCTCGTGACAGAAGGAACACGGCTTCACGGGATGTGGGAGCTCGGGAATTATGCGCCGCTTGAAGTTGAAGAAGCCGTAGAGCTGCTTGCGAAGGTCAAATCCATACTTCCGAAATGGGTGCGCCTGCAGAGGATACAGCGCGACATCCCTGCATACCAGGTGCTTGCCGGGATAAAGAAAAGTAATATCAGGCAGCTTGCGCAAGAGCGGCTTCTGCAAATGGGAGGCAGGTGTCGGTGCATCAGGTGCCGCGAGGTGGGGCATCGGATGCTTGCTGGCATGGAGCCTGAGAACATCGAGTTGATCGTGGAAGAATACGAGGCATGCGGGGGAAAAGAACACTTTGTTTCTTTCGAGGATACAGAGAAGGATATCCTTATCGGGTTCGTGAGGCTGCGTTTCCCGTTCGAGCCGCACAGGCGGGAGCTTCTCGGTGCGGCACTGGTGCGCGAACTGCATGTTTACGGATCTATGGTCCCGGTTGGCGCGGGTGCAAAGAATGCCCAGTGGCAGCACAGGGGATATGGGGAAGAGCTACTTTCCGAGGCTGAAAGCAGGGCACGTTCCCGCGGATATGAAAAGATAGCCGTGACCAGCGGTATCGGAGTGAGGGATTATTACAGGAAGTTCGGGTACGAGCGCGAAGGCCCGTACATGACAAAGAAACTGTGAACTCCTGGTCAAGCAACGGTACTATGTTTAGAGTCTGTCTGGAGCTACTGACTTTATCATGGGCTTATCCTCAATGAAAAACGAGGGTACAGGTAGTTTTTCGCAAAGCTTTTTCATGGCGGGCGCTTCGGTGGCGTAATGGGTGGCATCGAAAAGGCACAAATCCCCGGCATACCTTATCGCATCATGGCGCAGCTCACCGGACACGAGGGCATCCGCGCCGTGTTCGAGAGCGAAATCAATGTATTCCTTCCGGAACCCGCTTCCTCCGACCACCATGACCTTTTTTATTTTTCCATCCCCGGCGTACTGAACAGGAGCATCCAATTTTTTTGATAAAAAGTGAGCAAATCCATTCGAACTGCAAGGCTTGATTTCGCCAACGCGCCCGAGAGGAAGAGTAACGAGATTCTTCAAACCAAGTAGTCCTGCAAGCACATCATTCACCCCGCCTTCCACTTTATCATAATTCGTATGCATGGTGTAAATGGAAATATCGTTATCAATAGCGATTTTAAGAGAATCGGATAATCTCTTTGAGATCGTATTTACAGGATCGAATATCAACGTGTGATGAGTGATGAGAAGGCTGGCTTGAAGGCGCGCAGCTTCTTTTAATGCGTGATCCGTGGGGTCAAGTGCGACGGCTATTTTCCTTATGTCGTTGCCCCTGTCAAGCACAAGTCCTATTCTTCCTGCATCAAAATCCTCTGCAAGTTCAGGAGGCGCAATGGTTTCAAGGATCGGAATTATTTCCTCAAGCTTCATGATCGTCTGTTATTCGCTGGTTTTGGGATATAAATATTATCAATTGGTGATGTTTCATGAATTCCGGAACAGGCCATAATTCAATAACCTTTTTAACCTTCTCAAACAACTCCTATCCATGATCCTGGGCATTGACATCGGGGGCGCCAACACCAAGATAGCCTCTGCTGATGGAAAAACCTCAGAATTACATTATCTTCCCCTGTGGAAGAATGCAAGGCTGACAGAGTTTCTCATTGATATTTCAAAGCGGCTGGAACCCGAAAAAGTTGGTGTGGTGATCACGGGGGAGCTTGCAGATTGTTTTCCGGACAAGGAAACCGGACTGTCGTATATAATGGATGCAGTGAACAATGCCTTCAAAGATGCCTGGTTCCTGGATAGCGATGGTCATTTCACGAAAGAGAAGAAACGCAGCATCGCAGCAGCCAACTGGATGGCATCCGCGCTTATCGTCGGAAAAGAATTCACGGATTGTATGTTCGTGGATACCGGCTCAACGACAACTGATATCATCCCGATCAAGAAAGGTAAATCTCTTGCAGCAAGAACGGACTTTGAGCGCCTGAAAAGGGGCGAGCTTGTTTACACAGGGGCGCTGCGTACCAATATCGCTGCTGTTCTTGACAAAGTTGAGCTGGGTGGCGCAGTCTCGCGCATCTCGTCAGAGCTATTTGCGATAACTGCCGATGCTTATCTAGTTCTCGGTCTGATACCCCGGGAAGATTACACGTGCGATACACCTGACGGCGCGGGGAAGGAAAGGATCGATGCCCAGCGAAGGCTTGCCCGGGTGGTTTGCGCAGACCTTGCAGAGATCGATGAAGACGACCTGAATTCACTGGCTGAACAGGTTATGGAAAAGCAAGTTACGGATATGTCAGATGCCATTCATGATGTCGGGAAGACATGTGATTTGAATTTCATAGTTGCATGTGGTCTGGGTGAGTTCCTGGTTGAAAAAGCTGCTCATAAACTCGGGCTTGATATTGTGCTTGTCTCAGAAAAATATGGCAGGAAGATATCCAGGGTATTTCCTGCGTACGCAGTGGCGCAGCTCATGGAAAAGGAAACCTCAGATTAAGGCGCCCAGAGTCACGCCTCTGGAGGGCGTGTCCACGTCGACTGTCACGTCAGTCGATTGCGTATCCACGTATTGCTTCGCAATACGTGTCTGCGTCCTCAAGGGGCGCAACCCTTGATACGTGTCTATGCATTGCAGCGGGCATGACGCCGATGAACGCAGATTTACTGCGACGATGAGCACGGATGACACGGATTTGACGGATTTCCACGGATAATCAAAATTCTAGCGTTCCCGTGCCATCTGTACAATCCTGTTTATCACAAATGCCATGGAATTAAAAAGTTACGTAAGGACTTTTCGGTGTAAAGCGAGGAGCATTTATCACTCTTAATTATTTAAAATCATCCATTTTTATAGCTCTTACTTTGTCTTTGTTCACAACCACAAAATATCCTTCAAATGAGATATTTGCTTGTAATAAAAGCCATTTTAATAGTTGCAATATATATTTTAGCGATTTTGGAGTTACTCGTAAAAGAATTATCCCATGCGGTTTGTTAGATTTCTTTTTATAAATCAATTCTCCAAAATCTTTATCGAATGTAATTATTATCCAATTATTTCTTGAAGATAATTCTAACAACTTTTCATCGCTTGAGCCTGTGAAATCTTCCATAACTGATACTATCTTACATCCTTCCTTTCGGAGTTGTTTAATTAGGATAAGGGGATATTCTCATCAGCCAGAAAGGTGGGTGAATTGTTCAAGCGATAGCCTTTTGCGGAATTATGTAAATATGCTCTTCCTTCAGGAGCGATAGTGAATACTCTAGAGCTGCTAGGATGTCTTCTTTTTTGATATACGGATAATTTTCCATT
This sequence comes from Candidatus Methanoperedens sp., assembly GCA_027460535.1. Taxonomy (NCBI): domain Archaea; kingdom Methanobacteriati; phylum Methanobacteriota; class Methanomicrobia; order Methanosarcinales; family Candidatus Methanoperedentaceae; genus Candidatus Methanoperedens; species Candidatus Methanoperedens sp. The sequence continues at coordinate 7,499 of JAPZAR010000011.1, read as the reverse complement.
ATCTCTTCATGAGTCCAGTTGTTCGCCAGCAGTTCTAACAGGAGCTCAACAGATATCCTGGTTCCTTTTATAACAGGTTTTCCACCTAGAATATCGGGATCGCATACGATCCGCTTGAAAATTTCTTTTTGCATGATAATCAATCTATACAATCATCCTGATTGTGTATAAAAGTCTTGGTACTAACTGTGGACAGATATAGATAGAAACCTTCGCTTTGTCCTCTTTACGTGCCTTGCGGTATAAAGCGCCATATAATTATCACTCTTAAAATATTAATTCCCCGGCGCCCATATGTTCCCCGAACAACAATCCATGCCTTATTCAAACGGCGCTGGTCTTTTTCTATGAAGGGGGCGCTGCCGTTGCGCGTGGCTGCGTGGATAGTGAAGGTCGGGGATAGTGGAAGGGAGGAAGGGTCGAAATTCAAGAAATCGGATTGTTGTCGGAATAATCAACAATTTTGAAGGGCTCTGCCTTATGAAAATTACAAACCGCAGATGAAAGCGCCCAGAGTCACGCCTCTGGAGGGCGTGTCCACGTCGACTGTCACGCCAGTCGATTGCGTGCACACGTATGCCAGCGCACTGGCATACGTGGACGGGCGTCCTCAAGGGGCGCAACCCTTGACGTATGCCCGCAGGCATACGTGAGCGCGGAGTCGAGAACCCGCAGGGTTTCGGCATGATGAACGCAGATTTACTGCGACGATGAGCACGGATTTCTAAGGATAATTTGAATCTGTGCGCATCCTTGTCATTTGTCCGCTCCGTGCTCCATCAAAGGTGCAGCATATTTATTACCATTTAAATATTAAAACCCGGCGCCGCTTCCGAAGCCGCCGCGTTTTTTAACCCAATGTATTACTCGAAATGGTTAAGATCAAAGAATTTTATATTAGCCCTCAAATGAAGGGCGATATCAAGCTGACATGGAAAGATGTTGTAAAAGAAGCTCTCTCAAATATAGGTAATTCCGGACCTCTGGATGATATCAATTCGCAAATAGAGGGGCACTGGAAGACCCAGATAAATCCGACGCGGAGGGATACAGTATGGCGGACGCTGCAACAGTACAGCATTTTTTATCAGGAGGAGAAGGGGAGCAAGATATAGTATCTCAAGGAAGTGGAAAAGCCGCTTGAGGACTTCGACCCCGAGAAAAACCTTAAAAACCTCATGAGTTAATATAATATCAAGTACAAAATTGAGCAAGGTGAAAAATGGTAGATGTTGTTTTAAGACTTCCAAACGATTTCAAATGGATAATGAAGAATAAGGAAGGTTTGAAATGGGTAGAGTCAGCTATCATAAATAGGCTTTCTGAAATAAAAATTGGAAATCTTCTTGCCGAAAAGAGCGAGCTAAAAGAGAAGGATATAGCCGAACTCGATCATGTTATTAAACGCGCTCTCTACAATAAAATAAAGGCTGAGGAATGAAATTAGTAAAATCAATGAAAGATTTTTTTCCAAATAACGATTCACTGGCTAGCTATTTTCTTCAGGTTGCACTTATTGTCTTTTCAGCCATTCCTGCCTTTTAATATTAGCTTGTTTCAAAATTCGGGATAGCAAATCTACACTTATCTCTTTCTTATGTGGATTAGGTATCGTTAAAACAAGGTCTCCATTTATCATATAAGGGTGCCTTCCCCCGGAGAATGGACCTTCGAATCCAAAGTATTTCAGTCTTTTAACAAGCTGGTTCCATGATACCGGCATCAATTTTGCCAAGAGACCCCACAACCTTTGGTTCTTTGAATTTCTTATGACCGATCGAGGGGATTGGAAGACCTTTTTTTAATCTGATGATTATCCATCCTTCTATTGTTTCAGCAAGATTCCTTCTGCATTCCTCAAGGGTTTTCCCGGTCGCCCATATCCCTTTTAACCCCGGGACCTCCCCGTAATAAGGCTCATCGTCTTCAATTATTTCGTATTTTGCCTTTTCCAGTGCCGCGTTTATATATTCAAGTATCATGCTGAATCTCTTTATTCAATATTCATAATTACTCTTAATATAACTTTTTATACATCAGCGTACGGTGTTAATCAACAATTATATCTAATTTAGATATTTAAACTCCGGGTCAGGTCCTTTTCTGTGAAGGGGGCGCTGCCGTTGCGCGCTGCGTGGATAGTGAAGGTCGGGGATAGTGGAAGGGGGGAGGGTCGAAATTCAAGAAATCAGATGGATGCGGGAATGAAAATCCACTCTGATGGCTCGGTCTTTTGAAAATAAAAAACCGCAGATGAAAGCGCCCAGAGTCACGCCTCTGGAGGGCGTGTCCACGTCAACCGTTGCGCCATTTGACGTCGCACACACGTATGGCTCCGCCATACGTGGATATCGCTGCGCGATATGCCCGCAGGCATACGTGGGCGCGGAGTCGAGAACCCGCAGGGTTTCGGCATGATGAACGCAGATTTACTGCGACGTTGAACACGGATTTCAACGGATAATTTGAATCCGTGCGCATCCATTTCATCTGTGCACCCCGTGTTCCATCACAGGCGCCATATTATTTATTATTATCTAAATATTAAAATCCGGCGCTGTCCCCGAAGCCGCCGCGGTTTTTTAACCAAATGTAAGCATTACTCGAAATGGTTAAGATCAAAGAATTTTATATTAGCCCTCAAATGAAGGGCGATATCAAGCTGACATGGAAAGATGTTGTAAAAGAAGCTCTCTCAAAGATAGGCGATTCCGGACATCTGGAGGATATCAATTCGCAGATAGAAGGGCACTGGAAGACCGAGACAAACCCGACCTGGAGGGATACAGTGAGGCGGACGCTTGCGCAGTACAGCATTTTTTATCAGGAGGAGAAAGGGAGCGGGCATACCTCAACAAAGAGTTTATCAATATCGAACATTAATAATAAAACATATGGATTATTTGACCAACATAGACTCGAAGGTTAACGAGATTTATCTGAAGCATGCTGCAGAACTGGAAAAAGAACATGAGGGGGAAATCGTTGCCATCGATTTCGCCAAAGAGACTATAGTTGGTGTTTTAAAACAGGAAAATATTCCTGAATGGATTAAAAATCTCAAAAAAAGTAAGAAGAACGTTGCTTTTAGAAAAATAGGTTCCAAGGAAGCTGTATATCGTTTCAGGTGAGCCTTTGAGTCATGAAATCTTTTATGATTATATCGATTCTGACCCCGTAGTGCCAATAAGTATCGCAACATCTAACATTTCAAACAAATATCTCGCTTTTCTTGATACAGGTTCTGATGGTATAGCTATTCCCAGAGAACTCTGGGAGATGCTCGAACTATCTAACAACTATCCTATCAGAATACAGAGTGTTACGGGACTGTCCTGGTCTTACATCGATACTATTAAGATCGAAATCTTTGGTGACAGGCATGAAGTTCCGGCTGTTATGTCAGATGACCCGGAAATCCTGATCGGTATGGAGATACTTAGAAAATATATCGTTTGCTTCGATGGGATCAAGGGGAGAGTTGCGGTCAGGAGAAGCTGATCAAAAGCGCATCTATTGAATGCTTGGAGTAAGAAGCTTTAGCTTTGCGCTCCTTGCGTGCTGGTATGAAAAATAGTACAACTTCAAACGTTAAAAGATTAACCCAAAGTGAGTTTTCAGAGGTGTAGCTCAACCTACATAACAAAATATTATATTAAGAAAGCTCATTGTATCAAAATAAAATTTATATAATCACGTATAGATATATCTATTGAAGATAACCAAAGCTCAATGATGTTAGGATTTCAGACTCTATGCTTATTCTTTATTATCCTGCTACTGAACTTTTATTAACGGTATAGCCTGCTTCGCAAAGGATTCCTATCATTTCTTCGAAATCAAGGTCTTGCATCGGGATTAACTTCGGAAGTTTGATCTTCTTTTCTTTCATTTCTTCCTCAGAATATTTCTCATTGTTTGTGAGCAGATGATGGACGATACATGCAAGCTTCCTGGCAAGGGCAACTATAGCCTTCTTCCGTCCTTTTTTAGCCTGAAGTCTCTGGTAGAAAAACCGAAGCTTGTTTGGTTTTCCAATAGCAATCGAATTTGCTGCCAGAACAAGAAACGTTCGAAGATATTTATTGCCTCTTTTTGTGATGTGGCTGTTAGAGGATTTTCCTGCTGACTCATTTACAGCAGGTGCAAGACCGCTCCAGCCAATCGTTTCCAGACATTCTTTTACTACAAAAATGTCGCTCTGGCTCAACTCACCCTTTATAGCCTCTTTTATTTCAGCCTCCGTTGCTTTTATCCGTTTGCTTTTGAGTTCTCCAAATATTTGTTCTATGGATTTACCATCCAATATACCGTTCAGGATGATGGTACCGGATTTGCCGAATATATCTGAAAGAACTACAGAAATCCGAATGCCTGCCCTCTGTAATATTTTATGAACTCTGTTCTTGAATGCAGTTATTGCCTGGTTTAATTTTACATGTGTTCTTGTGAGTTCGCGTATATCACGTATTTCTCTGCATGGTACATAGGATGGTTTTATCTGACCATTCAAACAAACTTCAGCTATCCATTCCGAATCCAGGTCATCTGTCTTTCTTCCCGGAATATATTTTATCTGTAAAGGGTTCGCTACTATTGTTTCAACTTTACCTTCTAACATTGTGTAGGTTGGAATCCAGTAAATTCCGGTTGATTCTATGGCTACCCTCTGACAGTCATTCTCTACTATCCAATTTCTTAAGTCCAGTAAGCCTTCCAAACTCGTACTGAATTCCCTTGTATCTTTAATACCAGTTTGTGTCAGTATTGTTGCTGATAGAAAGGCTTTATGGACATCTATGCCGCAAGACTTTTCAACTCGTATATTCATATCTCAAACCACCTCTTTATGAGGAATCTGGTAAAAGCAGAGACTTGAAATAGTGACAATCTGGTATACGTACTCAAAGGTACAGTTATCCATTCGCAAGAAAAAGACCAGACTTTGCGACAGGTTTAAAAAACCCAAGCACGCGATTGGTCTTCTCTGCTCTTTACCATAGAACAAAAAGGCAATTTAACAATTATTAGTTTTTCTTTGTTGTCTATGAAAGCATTTCATAGCCGACTTTACGGTATAAAGCGCCCAACAATTATCACTCTTAAAATATTAATCCCCCGGCGCCGATATGTTCCCCGAATAACCATCCTCGCTTTATTCAAACGGGGCTGGTCTTCTTCTGTGAAGGGGGCGCTGCCGTTGCGCACTGCGTGGATTGTGAAGGTCGGGGATAGTGGAAAGGAGGGAGGGTCGAAATTCAAGAAAAGGGATGGTTGCAGGATGAAACAACCACTTCTAATGGCATCGGCTTCTGAAAATTGAAAACCGCAGATGAAAGCGAATAAACGCAGATTTTTTTAAGTATCCCTTATCTTTATTACATTATCTTTTAAAACGATAAATTTACGATTCACGTCGGTCGATTTTAAAAGTATAGCAAGAAGGTCAAATCTTGTTGCTGCATTGGTAGTTGAAGTTCTTATTAATATGATTCCACTGGAAGGTTTTTTTAGCCTGAAAACAAGCTCGCCAAAGTCTTTGTCGTCTGTAATCAAAATTCTTCCCTCTTCGTTTGCTTTTTGGAGAACTTCATCGTCAGAAGCAGAGTGTTTCCAGTCACCGACAAAAACAACATCGTATCCAGCATTCTTTAACATGACTGCAAGCCTCTTGCCTGTACACTCATCTATTAGAAATTTGACTTTCAAACCGTCTCCACAATAGGGATTATTTGTTCTCCGGCTACCACTTCTGAAACGTACCTGAGAGCAGCCCTTATATCCTCTTCTTTGAGATTTGGATATTCTTCGAGTATATCTTTTATACTCATTCCATCTGCCAGCCTTCTCAATATGGCATCCACAGGAATTCTCGTTCCTTTAATAATAGGCTTCCCAACCATTATTTTTGGATTTACGACTATTCTTTCTTCCATCTCTGTAATAGTAGGTATTGAGGGTATTATACTTTTCGTGAAAATCAGGTGCATAAGAACATGGAGACTCTTACTTTGCGTCCTTTGGGGTGTAAAGCGCGACACAATTATCACTCTTAAAATATTAATCCCCCGGCGCCGATATGTTCCCCGTATAACCATCCTCGCTTTATTCAAACGGCGCTGTTATTTCTCTGAGAAGGGGGGCGTTCCCGTTGCGCGTGGCTGCGTGGATAGTGAAGGTCGGGGATAGCAGAAGGGAGGGAGGGTCGAAATGCAAGAAATGGGATAATTGCAGGAATAAAAATCCACTCTGATGGCTCGGCCTTTTGAAAATAAAAAACCGCAGATGAAGGCGCCCAGAGTCACGCCTCTGGAGGGCGCATTCACGTATGGCTTCGCCATACGTGTCAAGACGAGTAAAATATCGACAAACCCAGATTTTTTAGAATGTTCGGCGCTGCCGATGTAAAGATGCTTTCGCTTTGTGTGCTTTGCGTGCTCTGCGGTATAAAGCGCCGCAGATTTATTACAATCCAAATATTAAAAATCCGGCGCCGTCCCCGAAGCCGCCGCGTTTTTTAACCCAATGCAAGTATTACTCGAAATGGTTAAGATCAAAGAATTTTATATTAGCCCTCAAATGAAGGGCGATAACAAGGTGACATGGAAAGATGTCGTAAAAGTAGCTCTCTCAAATATAGGCAATTCAGGACATCTGGATGATATCAATTCGCAGATAGAGGGGCACTGGAAAACCGAGACAAATCCGACCTGGAGGGATACAGTGAGGCGGACGCTTCAGCAGTACAGCATTTTTTATCAGGAGGAGAAGGGGAGCGGTATATGGTACCTCAGGGAAGAAAAACCTCTTCAAGAATTTGACCCGAAGAAGAACCCGAATCCGGCGCATGAAGATGTTCAGGGGATGCTGCTTGAATTAGGGAAGATATACGGTTATGAAACCTCGGCGGCAATCAATGATGCCAAAAAGAAGTTTATGAACATGCCCATTGAAGAAGTTGCAACCATAAAAGAATTTCAAAGAGATGTATTTCATCCGAAGGTTGTAGAAATAGTGAGCCATATAGACGTTTTATGGTTTGGCGGGGATACTGATATGCTTGTGCCAGAATTTGCTTTTGAAGTTGAGCATACGACCGATGTGACAAAAGGACTCGGGAGGCTTCTTGACCTTCATAGATCTGGTCAGAGAACAAAACTTTGGTATTGTCCTGAAATAGACCGCATAATATATATGGTATAAAATCCATTAATACAATGTGGTATTAATGGCTAGACCTAGAGGAAAAATCGACATTACATGTCAGAATCCAGATTGCAAATATTTCTCAAAGGAAGAAGGAAAGGACATACTGAAACGTGGAAAAAATCGAGCAGGGCATCAGCAGTATTATTGCAATCACTGCCGTACCTGGTTTGTTGAAACAGCAAATACACCACTATATCATAAACATCTATCCAGAAAAGACATAATCCAGATTTGCAAACATCTTGTTGAAAAAAATGGTATTAGAAGCATCGAACGTATTACAGGTTTTC